>JBGSBQ010000378.1:0-4508 GCA_041730475.1 Sphingomonadaceae bacterium | reverse complement strand
AAGTTTTGAATGGCTCTTCCTTTACTTGTTTTACAGACCAGTTTTTCGCTTGGCTAAAACTGGTCTGTCCCCGATTTTTTTATCGGCACAGGCCGTAGGACTGGCGCTCGGGGAAGTAGCGGTAGGTGAAGGTGCGCATCGGGTATTCGCGGGTGGCGATCTCGAATGCAGGGGCGACCAGATCAAACCGCTGCGGCAGCTTGCTGCTGACCCGCAGCCGCACGCGCCAGATGGTTTCTTCGCCAGTGGCGCCCGC
The DNA here is from genome assembly GCA_041730475.1 of Sphingomonadaceae bacterium. Lineage (GTDB taxonomy): Bacteria > Pseudomonadota > Gammaproteobacteria > Burkholderiales > Burkholderiaceae_D > Rugamonas. The sequence continues at coordinate 4,252 of JBGSBQ010000378.1, read as the reverse complement.
GACCAGCATGTCCGGGACCTTGGGGATGACTTCGACAATCTCGGGCCGCGAGGTGGTGGTGCGCTGGTAGAAGCTGACCAGCTCGGCCTTGGCCACGACGGCGCCTTTGGGCGCGGTGACATGGTAGGCGCGGGTCAGGAAACGCGCCCGTTCGCCGCGCGGCAAAATATACACCAGCGTGAATTCGGCGCCGCCGTCAGCCAGCGTGACGGGCGGCGAGGTCGATACGCGGATGCCACGCGGCAGGTCGAAGCGTGAGCCTTCCTGCCAGTCCTTGCAGTCCGGCGTGGCCGCCATGTACAGGTCGACAGGGGTGTAGGAGTCGCCGCAGCCAGCCAGCGTGAGCAGCAGGACTGGCAGCGTGAAATGGCGCAGGCGCATGGGGATACCAGTGAATGAGAGGGTCAACAAAAAAGGCCGCATCGCTGCGGCCTTCCATTTTACTTCAGCACGGCATTACCACATGATGACGCGGTCTTTCGGTGCCAGGTACATCTTGTCGCCCGGCTTGACGCCAAACGCCTCGTAGAAGCCCGGCTGGTTGCGCATGGTGCCATTGGCACGGTACTGGCCCGGCGAGTGCGGGTCGGTCTTCAGCTGCACAATCAGCTGCGGTTCACGCATCTTCATACGCCACACTTGCGCGAAGCCCATGAAGAAGCGCTGGTCGCCCGTCAGACCGTCAATCACCGGCGCTGGCTTGCCCTTCAGCGACAGCTTGTAGGCCTTGTAGGCAATCGCTACGCCGGAGTTGTCGGCAATGTTCTCGCCCAAGGTCAGCTCGCCGTTGACGTTATAGCCTTTGAGCGGGCTGAACTGGTTGTACTGCTGCACCAGCATCTTGGTCTTGGCGGCAAAGTTCTTGTGGTCGGACTTGGTCCACCAGTCGCGCAGATTGCCGTCGCCATCATACTGGGCGCCCTGATCGTCAAAGCCGTGGCTGATTTCGTGGCCGATTACGCCGCCGATGGCGCCGTAGTTGACCGCATCATCCGCATTCGCATCGAAGAACGGCGGTTGCAGGATGGAGGCCGGGAACACGATTTCGTTCATTTCCGGGTTGTAATAGGCGTTCACCGTCTGTGGCGTCATGCCCCACTCTTCGCGGTCGATCGGCTTGCCCAGCTTGTTCAGTTCCTTGTTGTACTCGAACTGGTGCGAACGCTGCACGTTACCGATCAGGTCATCTTTCGCCACCGCCAGCTTGGAGTAATCGCGCCAGTGGTTAGGGTAGGCGATCTTGGTGGTGAACTTGGCCAGCTTGGCTTGCGCTTGCTTCTTGGTGACCGGGCTCATCCAGTCCAGCTTGTCGATGCTGGTCTTGTACGCGGCCAGCAGGTTCTGCACCAGTGCTTCCATGCGGGCCTTGCGCTCGGCCGGGAAGTTCTGTTCGACGTACAGCTTGCCGATCGATTCGCCCAGCGCGCCTTCGGTGACGGTGACGCCACGTTTCCAGCGCGGACGCATTTCGGTGACGCCGCTCAGCACGGTGCCGTAGAAGGCAAAGTTTTCATCGACGTAGGCCTTGCTCAGGTAAGGCGCCGACGCGTGCAGCACCTGCCACTGGAAGTAGGCTTTCAGCGTCTCCAGCGGGGTCTCGGCCAGCAGCTTGGCCAGCCCCTTCAGGTAGCTCGGCTGGCTGACGATCACGTAGCTGACCTTGCCCGCCACACCGGCTTCGGCCAGATAGCCGGTCCAGTCATAGCCCGGTGCCAGCTCGGCCAGTTTGGCCAGTTCGACCTTGTTGTAGGCCTTGACCGGATCGCGCAGTTCGACCTTGGTCCATTGCAGCTTGGCCAGTTCGGTTTCAAAGGCGACGATGGCCTTGGCATTGGCAGCGGCCTGGGTATCGCCAGCCAGCGTCAGGAGCTTGCTGACGTGCAGCTCATACTTGGCCAGCGTGTCGGCCATCTTGGCGTCGTCTTTTTTCAGGTAGTAGTCGCGGTCGGGCATGCCCAGGCCATCCTGATACAGGTCGGCGACGTATTTGGTGGAATCCTTGTTGTCTTGATGGATGCCGAAGTTGTACGGCGTGCCAAAACCCAGCTGATTGAAGCGAGCGATCAGCGCCGGCAGCTGTTTCTTGTCGCTGAGGGCGGCGACCTTGGCCAGTTCGCCAGCCAGCGGGCTCAGGCCCAGCTGTTCCAGACGGGCTTCATCCATGAAGCTGGCGTAAAAATCACCGATGCGCTGGGCGTCGCTGCCGGCCGCCTTGGTGCTGTTGTTGGCGGCGTTCTCGATGATGGCGCGCAGTTGCGGCTGGATATCGTCGCGCAGCTTGGCGAAGGTGCCCCAGCTCGATTTGTCGGCCGGAATCTCGGTGGTGGCCAGCCATTTACCGTTCATGTGGTTGAACAGGTCGTCCTGCACGCGCACGGAGGGATCGATGTATTCGACTGCAATGCCGGAGCTTGGTTTGGCGGCGGTGACGCTGGCAGCGCTTGTGGCGGTGTCGGCGGCGCCGGCCCAGCCTGCGATCAGGCTCAGGGTTAATGCGCTTAACAGATGACGTTTCACGGATAGTTCCTCAAGATTAAGACAATAAAAAGGCCGGACACCCACGTGCGACCGTCTGTGACTGTATCACAGCGGCCTGCGGGTGGCCCGGCTTACCACAGGGTGACGCGGTCTTTTGGCGACAGGTACATTTTGTCGCCCGGCTGGATGCCGAATGCAGTGTAGAAGCCCGGCTGGTTGCGCAAAGTGCCGTTGGCACGGAAACGGTCCGGCGCGTGCGGGTCGGTCTTCAGGTAGACGATGGCCTGGGCGTCGCGGGTCTTGCTGCGCCAGGCCTGGGCATAGCCCATGTAGAAACGCTGCGCGCCACTCAGGCCATCGATCACCGGCGCCGGCTGGCCTTGCAGCGCCAGCTGGTAGGCCTTGAACGCGATCGCGAGGCCGGAGTTGTCGGCGATGTTTTCGCCCAGCGTCAGGGCGCCATTGACGTGGTAGCCGGGCAAGGGGCTATAGCCGCTGTATTGCTGCACCAGACGCTTGCTGCGGGCCGCGAACTGGCGGTGGTCGGCCGCCGTCCACCAGTCGCGCAGATTGCCGTCGCCGTCGAACTGGCTGCCTTCGTCGTCGAAGCCATGGCTGATTTCATGGCCGATGATGGCGCCGATGGCGCCGTAGTTGGCGGCGTCGTCGGCGCTGGCGTCGAAGAATGGCGGTTGCAGGATGGCGGCCGGGAACACGATTTCATTTTTCTCGGCATCGTAATAGGCGTTCACGGTCTGCGGCGTCATGCCCCATTCCTGACGGTCGACCGGCCGCCCCAGCTTGCCCAGCTGCCAGTCGTAATTGAAGGCGGCGCTGCGCCGCAGGTTGCCGGCCAGATCGTCGGACCGCAGCTCCAGCCCGCTGTAATCGCGCCAGATGGCCGGATAAGCGATCTTGGTGCTGAATTTGGCCAGCTTGGCTTGCGCTTCCTTTTTGGTGGCGGGGCTCATCCAGTCCAGCTGGTCGACGCTGGCCTGATAGGCGGCCAGCAGGTTCTGCACCAGCAGTTCCATGCGCGCCTTGCGCTCGGCCGGGAAGTATTTCGCCACGTACAGCCGGCCAAGGCTGTCGCCCAGTGCCTCGTCGGTAGCGCTGACGGCACGCTTCCAGCGTGCTTCCTGTTCCTTGATGTCGCCCAGCACGGTGCCGTAGAAGGCGAAGTGCTCCTGCGCGAAGGCGCGCGCGAGGTATGGTGCCTGAGCATGGATCACCTGCCAGCGGAAATACGCTTGCCAGACCGCCAGCGGGGTCTGGGCCAGCAGCTGGTTGACGCCCTTCAGGTAGCTGGGCTGGCTGACGATCAGCGCCGTGGTCTTGCCGGCCAGCCCGCTGGCCTGCAGATAAGCCGGCCAGTCATAGCCGGGGGTCAGCTGACCCAGTTGGGCAAGGGCCAGCTTGTTGTAAGCCTTGACCGGGTCGCGCAACGCGACCTTGCTCCACTGCAGGCGTGCCAGTGCCGTTTCCAGTCCGACGATGGCGCGCGCCTCGGCTGCCGCCTGTGGCTGGCCGGCCAGCGCCAGCATGCGGGCGATGTGCTGCTGGTACTGGGCCAGCGTGGCGGCCAGCTTGCGGTCGCTGCGGTTCAGGTAGTAATCGCGGTCCGGCAAGCCGAGGCCATCCTGCACCAGATCGGCCACGTACTGGCTGGAATCCTTGTTGTCCTGATGGATGACGAGGCCATAGGGCGCGCTGTAGCCGCTGCGCTGGAAGTAGGCGATCAGGGCCGGGATGGCAGCCTTGTCCGGCAGCGCGG
>JBGSBQ010000377.1:0-4512 GCA_041730475.1 Sphingomonadaceae bacterium | reverse complement strand
GCTTGACGCGCAGGTAAATTTCGCCGTCGACGATGGGCTTACGCGGGCCCGCAGCTGCGGGAGTGCTGGCGCCCGGCGCTGCGCCATGCCGGGAGTGCCAGCCCCACGCCACAGCGCCAGCACACAGGCTGACGATCAGTGGCAGCAGTGCAAAGCGCACCCGGGTGCGGGCGATGGCACGGTAATCGTCGGTATTCAGTGCGGCAGCGAGACGGGCCAGCAGGCGTTGCTGCTGCAGGCGGGCGACCGGCGTGGCGGCGCTGCCCGCAGCGATGGCCAGCAAGGCACTGCTGTCTTCCAGCGCAGGAACGGCAGCGTCCAGCCATGCGCTCCAATGGGTATTGAGACGCTGGCGGCAGCGCCGGGCATCCAGTGCCAGCCAGATGGCCCAGATGCCGATCGCGGCCAACGCCGCTGCGCGGGGAGCCGGCAACAGCGCGGCGGCCAGCAAGGGCAGCAGCACGGCCAGCCAGTGCGGCATGCGGCGGCGTAGGATGGCGCTCCACAGGCGGCGCTTCAGTTCAGTGTCGCCGTGCATGACTGAGTATCCGTTCGATGAGGAAGAGCGCCAGCAAGGCGTATGCAAGCCATGCGGCGCGCTCGGGATCGGTCAGCGGCGGCGCGGCGCGGCCGCTGCTGGCAAAAGCTTGCGCAGGCGCGGGATAGGCCGGGGCTGGACCGGCCAGCACCTGCCACGTGTCGTACAGGGCGCGCGCGCCATCGGCATCGCTGACGGGCCAGTCGGCGCTGAACCAGATGCGGCCACGCGGCGCGTCCGCGTAATGCAGCGTGATGCCATGGATAGTCAGGCGCGTGGCCTTCGCCAGTTCGGGCACTGCTGCCGTGCTGGCGGTTGCGGACTGCCACCAGAGCGGGGCACGCCATGCGGCGGGCGGGCTGGCGTTCGGCTGATCCCAGACGATCAATTCGGTGCTGGCATCCGGTGTCTCAGTCAGGACATAGCGATCATTGCCGCTGCCGGCGACATCAAAGGCGGCGAACAACGCACGCCATGCGGGCAGCCGCTCAGGGCTGGCGGCCAGCACAACGTGGTGCAGACGCGGCGCGTCCGAAACGGCAGCCACCGTGGCGGCTGGCGGCGCGGGCGGCGCGACCAGCAGCTCGACTTGATGGGCGAATTGCGGCAGACGGGCCGGCATGCCGATCTTGCCGGCTGCGGCGACGATCAGCAGGCGCGCCTGCGGGCGCCAGTCGCGCTCATGCTGGCGTAGCCATACGAGCGGATCGACCGGCAGCGCGATGCGTTGGGCCTGCGTCAGGTTGCGGGTGGCGATCTGCTGTTCGGCCCATGCGACGGGCACTGCCGGATCGAGCAGCACGGTGTCGCCGCGCCACGGGAAGAACAAGGCCGCCAGCCACGCAATCAGCGCTACCAGCAACAGGCATCGGACCAGCAGCAGGATGCGGTCGCGCCACTGCCACACGCGCAGTTGCTCGGGCGCGGCGCTGGGCAGGAAGCGGGCCGTGGCCAGCGGCTCGGCCTTCAGGCGCTGGCGCTTCTGGCGATGCCACCACAACGGCAGCAGCAGCACCGGCAGCGCCAGCCACCACCAGGGAAAAGTACTGATCATCGGGCCCGTGCTCCTGCCAGTTGCAGCCAGCTGCGCAGCACCGCGCTCACGGGCTGTTCGATGCACGCCTGATACTGCACGATGTCGTGCTGGCGGCAGGTCTTGATGACGCCATCAAAATGGGCGCGGCTTTGCAGCAGATACGCTTCGCGGTCAGCATTGCTCATACGGTGCAGGCCATCGGTGTGCTCCGGGTCGCGATAGGCGGCGCCGCTCTTGAAACTGGCGTCGACTTCGGCCTGCGTGCGCAACGTCAGCAAGCGCACATCATGCTGCAGATGGCGCAGCCGCAGCAGCGCTTCGCTCAATGGCGACGGCCAGTCGAGGAAGTCGCTGGCGGCAAAAATCAGGCTGGGCGAGCGGGCAAAATGCAGATTCGCCTTCAGCACCTCGGCGCTGGGCAACTGGCCCACGGCCTTCACCTTCGACAGTGCCGCCAGCACCCGCTGCAACTGGCGCGGCCCGCGTGAGGCCTGCGTGAATTCGACCCGGTCATCGGTGCAGACCACCAGTCCAAACGCATCGCCCTGACGTTGCGCTATCGCCGCCACGCAGGCCAGCACCGAGCGCGCAAACCACAGCTTGTCGACGCCATTGATCTCGCGGCTAGGTTCCGCCATCGACGCCGTCGCGTCCAGCCACAGCCAGACCGCCACATGGCTGTCGCGCTCCGCTTCACGCACATAGTAGCGGTCCGCGCGCGCCAGCAGCTTCCAGTCGACGCGGCGCCATTCATCGCCCGGCGCATAGGCGCGGTACTCGGAGAACTCGACCCCGGCGCCGCGCTCACGGCCGGCATGGATGCCATGGCCCAGCCCCGCCAGCACATGGCGAATCACCAGGTTCAGGTCAGTGGTATGGGCCAGCATGGCCGTCGATGGCATGCCGGACGGCGCGCCTTGCTTGGTACTCGACATCGTCGCTAAGTCTTCTTATTCGGGGCGGATATGTTCGCGCAGCGCGAGCAGGATGTCGGCAATCGCCACTCCGTCCGCTTCCGCCTCGAAATTGCGCAGCACGCGATGCGCCAGCACCGGCAGCAGCATCGCGCCGATATCGTCGCGGGTCACGGCCAGCCGGCCCTGCATTAGCGCGCGCGCCTTCGACGCCAGCACCAGCGCCTGCCCGGCACGCGGTCCGGCACCCCAGCCAACATGCTTTTTCACGGCTGGCACTTGCGTGTCGGCCGGACGGGTGGCACGCACCAGCCGCGTCGCATAACGCAGCAGATGGTCGCCGATCTCGATATCGCGCACCAGCTGTTGCAGGCGCAGCAGGGTCGGCACATCCATCACCGGTTCGGCATCCAGCAATCCGGCGTGGGTGGTGGCCGAGACCATGCGGATTTCTTCTTCCTCGGTCGGATACACCACGTCGATGCGCAGCAGGAAGCGGTCCAGCTGCGCCTCCGGCAGCGGATAGGTGCCAGCCTGCTCGATCGGGTTCTGCGTCGCCAGTACAAAGAAAGGCTTGGGCAGCTTATGGGTCTGGCCGGCGAAGGTCACGCTGCGTTCCTGCATCGCTTCCAGCAGCGCCGACTGGGTCTTGGGTGGGGCGCGGTTGATCTCGTCGGCCAGCAGCACTTGCGTGAATACCGGCCCTTGCTGGAAGCGGAACTCGCGCTTGCGGGTGGCATGGTCCTCTTCCAGAATTTCAGTGCCGACGATATCGGACGGCATCAGGTCGGGCGTGAACTGGACCCGATGGAAATCCATATCGGTAGCCTGCGACAGCGATTTGACCAGCAGCGTCTTGCCCAGCCCCGGTACCCCTTCGACCAGCGCATGGCCGCCCGCCAGCAGGCAGATGATCAGCGAATCGATGACGTTTTCCTGCCCGATGATGACGCGCGCCATGCTCTTCTTCAGCGCCGCCACCTTGGCAGTCAGCGCACTCACTTCTTGTTCGCTCCAGGCGATCGCACCAGCAGTAGACAAATCAGGCTCCCAACGCATATTGAATGATATTGATGGCGAAGCGGGTGTTATCGACCACCAGCCAGCGCTTGTTGCGGAAGTCGTAATCCCACTCGCAACCATAGTCCTTGTTACTGTACAAAAGCCGCACCCGGCCGCCGACTTCGATCGCCTTCAGGTAGTCGTGCACCAGATCGTCGCCCCAGCCGTTCAGCTCCACGCTGGTATTCGGCGGCCCGTCGAAATGGAAGAAGGCCGAATACAGCGGGTGGTTGTTGGGAATCTTGTGCAGCGCCTTGGGGCCGAAAATACGGCCGATTTCAGCCTCGAACGATTTCGCAAACAGGCCGTCGATGTCGTGGTTGCAGTCGTCCACGAACAGGAAACCGCCACCCTTGATGTAGCGCTCCAGGTTCTTGCGTTCAGCCGCCGTGAACTGCACCAGCTTGTGGCCGGCAAAGTAGCAGAACGGCGCTTCCAGCATTTTCGGATCGGACAGCGCGACGATGCGTTCCACCGGGTCCACCCGCAAGGTCGTGTATTCGACCAGCGAGTTGAGCACGTTGGACGGCATCCGCACATCGACATCCCAGTCGCCCGACTCGTAAGTCAGGCGCGTGAAATAGAAATCGTAATTGGCCACCGGCTGCCTGCCCTTACACCGCGTCCGACAGGGAGGTGAAGTTAAAGTCACGCACCTTCATCGGCGGAATCAGCATCTGGTAGCGCACTTCGTCGCCGCCGATGACGACCGGCTTGCCCAGTTCATCGATGTTGTTCAGCATCGTCACCGGGCTTTCGTTGAAGCGGAAGTTCTTGATCGGATGCTTGATCTTGCCGTTCTCGATATAGAAAGTACCGTCGCGTGTCAGCCCGGTCAGCAGCAGAGCGATCTTTGCGGGAAATATCTCTGGCCACAGGCATGAGGACCGTGATCTTGCGCCCGCCGCTGGTCTATGGCCCGCAAGCTCCGGGAAATTTCAAAAAGCTGATGTCCCTGATCA
>JBGSBQ010000376.1:0-4517 GCA_041730475.1 Sphingomonadaceae bacterium | reverse complement strand
GGGCGGGGGTGTACGCGAACCCCGCCTGCTGGGTTCCGGGACCTAACCTATCGGGCTCAAAACGCGGCCCCCGGGTTGGCGGGGGGCGCTGTTTTTGCCTGGCGGCCTCCACGCCCCCGCAAATCTGCGGCTCCACCCCTGCGCCGGCGTACAAGGCGACCTTCGCCTGCGTCAGCACGTGACGGGTACTGAAGCCAGCCATGGTAGCGGGCCATTGCCTGATCGCGAACTCGATGGTGTCGCCGACGCCCATCACGGCATCGAGCCGGCCGGCGCGCAGCATGCGCAGGCCTTGTTCATAACTGTCGAACGGGTGCTTGGCGATGCGTGGCTCGGCATGCAGGTCTGCGCTGTAGGCGGTATGCCGCAGGACGCCGACCACTTTGCCATACAAGTCGCTAAGGCGCTGGAAGCGGAAATCGTCGCGGCCGGCGATGACGATATCGACCGTGCACAGGAAGTCCAGCGGCGGCGGGCCGTCCATGCTGCTGTCGACGGCAAAGGTCAAATCCGATGCGCCCGAGCGCAGCATCAACGGTGCGCGCCCGTAGGGCACCAACATCGGTGCGATGGGCACGCCGCTCTGCAGCGATAACTGCGTCGTCAGTTCGATCAGCGCGCCGATGGCACGACCGCGGGCGTCGTAGCCACCCCATGGCATCATGTTGACCAGCGTTAGCCGCAACGGCGCACGATGATTGCGTCCGGGCGCATGAAACGGTAGAGCACACAGCAGCAGCAACGCATTGCGCCGCGCAACAGAATTCAAGGGAAACGGCTTTTTCATCAAAAGTCACCTGCCGTCAGGGTGATGGGTGGATATTTCGGGTGGACCTGATTTTACCGGCATCCGCAGGGCTTGACCGGGTATCCCGCCTCTGCCTTGCGACAGAGGAGCTGCGAGGACTTCTCCCTCGGTGCCTGTCCGTGGGTGGGATATGGCCCGCGCGGCCGCATAGATGCTTGCGCCCCCAGGCTCCGGTTGTAGACCAAGGGCGGTTGCCGCAAGCCGGGGCATGCCGGCGCCGACTTCGCACCTCTTGCTTGACGCAGCGGAGGCGGACATCGCAGGTGAAATTTATGGTAAAAGATGATATTTAAAAATACAATAAATTTTTTTGTCAGAATGCAGCAAATGATCGCAATGTCAGCAACAGTTTTCCGTCAGGCTACCCCGCTGGATATTCCGGCCATGGCTAGGATCCGTCTGGACGTGCGGGAAAACCGGCTCTCCGATCCGGGCCGCATTACGCCGCAAATGTATGACGATTATCTGCAGCGCCTTGGGCGCGGCTGGGTGGCCGAAGTTGCGGGGCAGGTGGTCGGGTTTAGCTACGCCAACATGGTCGATGGGTCGATCTGGGCCTTGTTCATGGCACCGGCCCATGAGGGGCAGGGCATGGCGCGGCAGTTGTTGCAGCTGGCGTGTCACTGGCTGTTCGCGCAGGGACATGAGATCGTGCGCCTGAGCACGGCGGCCGAGACCCGCGCCGATCGCTTTTACGCGGCGCAGGGCTGGACCCGGGAGCGGGTCGAGCGCAATGAGGCCTATTATTCGTATGCCAGGCCAGCGCTGCGCGCCGGCCTGCCACTTGAAATGGAAGCGTGATATGAACACTGCAGTACTCGTCATCGATGTGCAACAGGGGCTATGCGTGGGTAGCGACGCCGCATTCGATTGTGCTGGCACGATACAGCGCATCAACACGGTGACGCAGCAGGCCAGAGCGGCAGGCGTGCCGGTAATTTTTATCCAGCATGAATCGACAGCGGGCTATCTGGAATATGGCAGCAGTGCCTGGCAACTGGCGCAGGGTCTGGAGGTCGCGGATGGCGATCTCAGGGTACGCAAGACCACACCGGATTCCTTCCTGCAGACCGAACTGGGTGCCGTGCTGGCCGAGCGCAAGACGGAGCGGCTCGTGGTGTGCGGCATGCATACTGAATTTTGCGTCGACACCACCACGCGGCGTGCGCTGGCGCTCGGCTATCCGGTGCTGCTGGTGGCCGATGCCCACACTTCGGCCGGCAATGCCGCCATCTCGGCCCAGCAGGTGATTGCCCATCACAATGCCACGCTGACCAATATCTCCAGCTTCGGGCCCCGGGTGCGGGCGGTGAACAGTGCCGACCTGACGCTAGAATGAGCCTTATTAAGCCTTATTGAGCCTTATCTTGTGACACTGAACCGGAGGGATGGATGACCGCATACCTGCCAGCATTAATTTGGACCTTGTCGAACGTCGTGTGCCTGGTGCTCGCCAAACGTCGTGGGCTGAAAACCACGGCCTTCCGCAATACGCTGGTTGTCTTGCTGGGGCCGCTGGCGATACCGTTGGTGCTGGCGGCCAAGCCAGCGCACCTGGCCTGACCCATGATGACGCTAGACGAAGCGCAGCAGGATATGCGGCGCGCCTATTATGACGGCGCCACCGGGGTGATCGTCTCGGCGGCGGTGTGGCTGAGCGCCGGCCTGGTCGCCGTACAAGGCAGTCCCGGCGGGGCCATCGCGACGCTGCTGATCGGCGGCATGTTCATCTTCCCGCTGTCGGTGCTGCTGGCCAAATTGATGGGGCGCAGCGGTGTGCATGCGAAGCACAATCCCCTGGCAGCGCTGGCGACGGCCGTGACCTTGTGGATGTTGCTGGCGATCCCGGCGGCGTATGGCGCCTCGCTGTACAAGACCGAGTGGTTCTTCCCGGCGATGCTGTTGACGATAGGGGGCCGCTATCTGACCTTTGCCACCTTGTATGGCCTGCGCATCTATTACTGGTGCGGTGCGCTGCTGGCGGCTGCGGGCCTCGGGCTGGTGCTGTGCAAGCTGCCGCTGGCAGCCGGCGCGCTGGCGGGGGGGCTGATTGAGGGCGGCTTCGGCATCGCCATCTGGCTCGCGGCACGTCAGCAGGCGCGCCAGCCCCTTCCGGGCGCCTGACGCGGACACGGTGCCGCAGCGAGGGCATGCGTGAGGTTTTCGATTGCGCCAGCTGATATGCTGTGGGCCGTCGCCAGCCATGCCGGATGGCGACGCCACTTCATTGGGAGCAGGCTGTGAAATTTTCGTACACGACCGAGGATGCCGACTGGGACCGCGTCGTCGCTTTATTCGAGCAAGTGGGCTGGACCGGACGACGCCCGGACCAGATCCGCCAGGCCTTTGAAAAAAGCAGTCATGTCATCTTCATCTACGATGCCGACGAGCTGCTGGCATTCGGACGCACCGTGGATGACGGCCAATACTATGCCTTGCTGGTTGATGTGGTGGTCCATCCGGAGCGCCAGCAAGCGGGACTGGGCCGTGCAGTCGTCGATTATCTGCGCGAGAAGTTGCACGGCTACCGCTTCATCACGCTGACGGCGGCCCCGGGCAAAGAAGCGTTCTATCTGAAACTGGGCTGGCAACGGCAGGGTAGCGCGCTGATCTGGCCGGTCTCCGACGAGCAGCGGAGCTTGCATGTTGCCCAGTAGGCAGTCGGGCCGGCGCGGACAGATGGCGCTTGACCCTGACGCTACGTCAGGCTCCAGACTGGTCGTACGCATGAAGAAAGGAGCATTCCGTTGCTGTTGAAAATTGGTGAGCTGGGCAAACACACAGGCTTGACGGTGCGCGCGCTCCACCATTACGACGCGATTGGTTTGCTGCGGCCTTCTGCGCGCTCCGATGCCGGTTACCGGCTCTACAACCGAAGCGACATTGCCCGGCTGCACCAGATCCAGGCTTTGCGCAAGTTTGGCTTGTCGCTGGCCGACATCGGCGCTTACCTGGACAGACCAGACTTGCCCCTGGCCACCGTGGTGGCCCAGCAAATTACCATGCTGACACGGCAGATCGAGCAGGCCAGCACCTTGCGTGCGCGGCTGGCCGCGCTGCGGCAGCAGCTGGAGCAGGGGCAGGAGCCTGAGCTGGCCGATTGGCTAACGACTCTGGAGCTCATGACCATGTACGATCAATATTTTTCGCCGGAAGAACTCAAGCAATTACCTTTGTACCATGCCGCCGATGCACTGAAGGCGGAATGGAGCGCGCTGGTGGCGGCAGTGCGCACACTGATGGAGACCGGCGCCGGGCCGGACCATCCGCAGGCGCAGGTGCTGGCCCGACGCTGGATGACGATGGTGGTACGCGACACCGCCGCCAATCCGACGCTGTTTGCCAAACTGAACACGATGCACGAGCGGGAAACGCGGATGCAGGAGCAAACCGGCATCACGCCGGCGCTGATGCAGTTCGTCATTGCGGCCAACGGCCAGCACCAGCTGGCGATCTACCGCAAATATCTGACGGACGAGGAGTTCACGTTTTTACGCGCCAACATCGGCAAGCGCGCTGCGGAATGGCCGCCGCTGATTGCGCAAGTGCAGCGCGCCATGGACGAGGGGCGCACACCCGCTGCGCCGGAAGTGCAGGCGCTGGCACGCCATTGGTTTGAGCTGTTCCGATCCTTCGCCGGGGACAATCCGTCGACCCAGCAGAAAATTCGCGCCGCGCTGACCAATGAACCGGCGCTCAGCGATGGCGG
>JBGSBQ010000375.1:0-4530 GCA_041730475.1 Sphingomonadaceae bacterium | reverse complement strand
TGTACGCTCGCCAAAATTAACCGTGATACGAATCCAGTAGTTCGCACCGCACATAGTGAGTACCCGAAATTATGTTGCGAAGGAATAGAAACGTCCGGATTGGGCAAGTTCCTATTAATCGCGAAGGTCCGAGATGGGGCGAAAGCGGACGAAAGCATAAAACTGCGTATGATATTTATTATTAAGGTGTAACTCCCGCAATCATGGGTGTTTGCATTCGCGGCTCGGTGTTTGGATGAATATTCTTTGTCGACTCTGCATTGCTTTTGCCCGAAGGCCGTGTGCGAGGGCTCTTTTGTGGATGGTTGTCTTCTGGCCGGGCAGGCAATATTAGTGAGGATTAGTATCGCTTAGCAGGCAATCGCATTGTTTAGTAAGGATTAGCGAAATCGCTCTGTCACCGATGCCTATATCACGTGCCGCAGGCGCTATCCGCGCAGGCCCTGCGTGGAACGGTGGCGCCGTCCGTCAAATTGCCACGTGACACCTGCCGGATTCCAGTCAGCTCAATTGCGCCGCTTGCCCGGATAAACCAGCGTCCTGACCGCCACCTCGGGCGGCACGTTCATCGCGGACAGGAACTCGGCCGCTTCGCGGATGCCGATGGCGGGCACGGCGGCGATGGCCTGGTCGACCACGGCGCGGGTATTCAGGTCGCTGCGCGGGTGGAGCTGGTCGTGGCGGCGTTTGATATCACGGTTGTTCATGACGGTTCCGGTCGGTGGTCAGGCGCAGGCGGTTGCCGGGGCCAGGGTCTTGCCGCTGTCGAGCAGCTGCGTGAAGGCGTCGGCGCTGATCGGCGGGCTGAAATAGTAGCCTTGCAGTTCGTCGCAGCCGTGGCGGCGCAGGTAGTCGAGTTGCTCCTCGGATTCTACGCCTTCGGCGATCACCCGCAACTTCAGATTGTGGGCCAGCGCAATGATGGACACCACGATGGCCGCTTCGTCGTCGCCGCGGATGTCGCTGACGAAGGAGCGGTCGATCTTCAGCACGTCGATGGGGAACTGGCGCAGGTAGGAGAAGCTGGAATAGCCGGTGCCGAAGTCGTCGATCGACAGCGCCAGCCCCAGCCCTTTCAGCTTGTGCAGCAGTTCCACCGCCTGTCCGACGTCGCTCATGAACAGGCCTTCGGTCAGTTCGATGTCGAGGCAGGCGGGCGGCAGGCCGGTGTCGGCCAGTACGCTGGCGATCTCGGCCAGCAGCGACGGTTCGCTGAACTGGCGTGGCGACAGGTTGACGGCGACCCGCAGCGGCCCGTGGCCAGCGGCCTGCCACAGTTTGGCCTGGGCGCAGGCGGTGCGCAGCACCCAGGCGCCGATCGGGACGATCAGCCCGGTTTCTTCGGCGAGGCTGATGAAGCGGTGCGGTGCCACCATGCCCAGCTCCGGATGCTGCCAGCGTATCAGCGCTTCCATGCCGACCACGCGGCCACTGCACAGGTCCACCTGGGGCTGGTAATGCAGCACGAATTCCTGGCGCTCCAGTGCGCTGCGCAGCGCGCTTTCGATGCGTAGCCGTTCCAGCGCTTCCTCGTTCATCGCGGGCTGGTAGAACTGGGTGTTGTTGCGGCCCATTTTCTTGGCGCGGTACATGGCGATGTCGGCATGCTCGATCAGGTTGCTGGCCGGGGTGCCGTCCGGCGTGTAGACGGCCACGCCGATGCTGCAGGTGACGAAGAATTCCTTGCCTTCCAGCGGTACCGGCTGCGCCACGGCGCGCATGATGCGCTGGGTGACGTCCAGCGTCAGCGGCGCGTCCGGGTATTCGCTCAGGATGGCGACGAACTCGTCGCCGGACAGCCGCGCCACCGTGTCGCTTTCACGGACGCTGTCTTGCAGGCGCTGGGCCACGGTTTTCAGTAGCTGGTCGCCGGCTTTGTGGCCGAGGCTGTCATTGACGAACTTGAAGCGGTCCAGATCGATCAGCATGACCCACAGCGGATGGCCGCTGCGATTGGCGAAGGCGGCCGCCTGCGTCAGCCGGTCTTGCAGCAGTATGCGGTTGGGCAGGCCCGTCAGCACGTCGTGGTGGGCGATGTGGTGGATGCGCTGCTCGGAGAGCTTGCGCGCGGTGATTTCGGTGCCAGTGCCGCGATAGCCGTGGAAGCTGCCGTCGGGGTTGAACACCGGCTCGCCGCTGCTGCTGAACCAGCGCAGCACGCCATCTTCGCCGGCCAGCGCATATTCAAAATTGGAAAATGGCTGGTGCGCCTGGCATTGGGCGATGTGGTCGCTGCCCCAGCGGGCGTTCAGCATGTCGGGATGGACCTCCCAGCGCGTGCGGCCGATGAAGCGCAGCGGGTCGAAATGGCCTTTCTCGAAGAAGGCGCCGCTGATGTTGGTGAAGCGGAAGGCGGCATCCTGTTCCCAGTACCAGTCGGACGACAGCGCCAGCAGGCGGCGGAAGCGCTGCTCGCTGTCCTGCAAGGCCTGTTCCGTGCGCTTGCGGGCCGCGACGTCCTGGTTCAGACGCTCGTTGCTCAGTTGCAGGTCGCGGGTGCGCTCCTCGACCAGCCGCTGCACCCGGCGCGAGCGTTGTGCCAGTGACTGGATGAAGGCCGTGGTCAGCAGCGTGAACAGGATGCCGCCCAGCAGGGTTGACAGCGAACCGAGGTGGCGCGTCAGGAACGCTTGCGGCAGGGGCGTCACTTGTACATGCCAGGGCTTGCCGGCCGCCGTGAAGGTGTGGGTGTATGGCTGCTGGTAATTGAAGGCGAACCAGCGCGGCAGCGGCGTGGCGGTGGCACTCTGCGGCGGCGGCTGGCCGACGCTGAAGATCAGGTTGTCGGGCCGCACGTCGTCACCGGTGTAGACCCGTACCACCAGCTGCTTGTCGTCCAGCAGGCCGGCGCCGTGCAGGGTCTTCTCGATCAGGTCAGTCGAACGGATCACGGCGCCCGTATTGCCGATCCAGGCGGCACGGCGCTGGTCGGGTGTGCTGGTCGGGGCGCCGGGACGGTAGACCGGCATCAGCAGCACGAAGCCTTTCTGCTGGCCCCGTTCCTGCGCCAGCCGCATCAGCGGCGTGGCGACCACCTGGCCGGTGGTGATGGCGCTCTGGATCACGGCGTGCATCGGCAAGGCGGCCACGTCGAGGCCAAACGCTGCTTCATTGCTGGCCAGCGGTTCCAGATAGTCGACCACCACGTAGCGCGGGCGCTCGGGGGCCGGGACGGGCTTGCCGTCCCGCATGTCATGCACGGTGTAGCGGGGAAAGTCGCGTTGCAGCGCCGCTTCGAAGGCGGCCCGCTCGGCCGCGCTGACCACCCGGTGATAAATGAAGGCCTGTATGAAGGGGTAGCGTTGCAGCAGGGGCCGGGTGTAGCTGCGAAATTGTTCGCGGCTAACGTGGTTGAGCGTCTTGAACAGATCGTTGGTCAGCGTGACCACTTCGACCGCATCATCAAGGCCGCGCCGGATGGCGCTGGCACGCTGGGACGCGCGTTGCTGAAATGCCAGATCCTCCTTGTCATATTCGAGCGCACTGACGGCGATGAACAGCAGTGCCGTCACCGACAGACCGACCAGCAGCATCAGCGCGGCGGCCAGCGAGATCGGCGGGGACTTCGAGAAAGGCGGCATCGCGGACTTTCTGCAAGGTGTGATGGCAGCGCAGGCGCGCGGCTTCCTACAAGCTAGTGTGTCACAAAACCTAGTTTTACGACAGTTGTGCGCTCGGCTGACGCACCAAATTGCCACAGGTACATTATCGGGAGCGCGCCGCCGCCGCCGCATCCGGCTGGCGCCAGCGCAGCCGCGCCACGGTCCAGCGGGCCAGCCAGCGGTTCAGCAGCGGCAAGCCCAGGCCGGGGCCGATGCCGTGGTGGCGCGCTACCTTTTGCTGCATGGCCAGTGCCGGCGAGCTGCCGGCGTCGTCGTTGACGGCGAACAGGATGCGGTTGTTGCCGGCCATGCCGTTGAACCAGCACAGGCGGCCGGCAAAGGTTAGCCGCAGGCGCTGCAGCATGCTGCCAAAGTGCGGGTCATAGCTGAAGATATTCGCCACCAGCACGCCGCCGGGGCGCAGCGCCCGCCGGCAGTCGGTGTAGAAGCGCAGGCTGCCTAGCGCCGGCGGCAGGCCCTCGGCGTCGAAGCCGTCCACCAGCAAGACGTCTGCGGCCTGCTGCAGGCTGGCGAGGTACTCGGTGGCGTCGGTGTGGATCACGCGGAAGCGGTCATCGTCGGGCGGAATCGCGAATTGTTCGCGCAGTGCGATCACATCGGCACGCAGCTCCAGCACCGTGATGCGGCTGTGCGGCAGGTAGCGGTAGCAGAATTTGGCCAGCGAACCGCCGCCCAGGCCCACCATGACGATATGCTCCGGTTGTGGATGGAACAGCACAAAACACATCATGGCCCGGGTGTAGGACAGCACCAGCTGGTCCGGGCGGGACAGGCGCATGGCGCTCTGGATCATGCCGGGCTGAAATTCCAGCGAACGCCGGTCGCCGTGCGTCTGCACCTGCGGCGCAGTGGGCGCTGCCGCAGCGGCGGTGGAGTGGGGGCGGGGCAGGGTGGGCAAGGGGGGTGT
>JBGSBQ010000374.1:0-4530 GCA_041730475.1 Sphingomonadaceae bacterium | reverse complement strand
AGCACCACGTCCTGAATCACGCCCAGCCCCTTGCTGCGCGCCTGCGCCACCAGTTGGCGGTAGTCTTCATTGCTGCCATAGCGCGGGTCGACGCGGTAATGGTTGGTGCTGGCGTAGCCGTGATAGGACAGCGGCATGTTCGATTCCAGCAGCGGCGTCGGCCAGACCTGGGTGTAGCCCATGGCGGCAATGTAGTCGAGATGGGTGGCGATACCGGCGATGTCGCCGCCGTGGCGGCCGGAACCGGCAGCGCGGTCGGCCTGTTCGCTCATGTCGGGCGCGTTGTCGTTGGACGGAATGGCGTTGGCGTAGCGGTCGGGCATCAGCTGGTAGATCACGTCGCTGCTGTTGAAGCCGACGCGCTGGGCCGAGTGGGCCGCGCGCGCCTGCAGCTGGTAGGGGTAGTGGACTGTCTTGGCGCCGCGCTTGAACTGCAGGTCGAGCTGGCCCGGTTTGGTGCCGGGGGCGATGTGCAGGTCGAGGAACAGGTAGTTGGGGTTGGCACTGCGCTTGACGGCGGTGATCTTGACGCCGGGCCAGTTCAGACTGGGCGTGAGGTCGGCGATTTGCTTGCCATGGACCAGCAGCTGGAGTTGTTGGTTTTGCATGCCGACCCACCAGCTGGTCGGTTCCAGATGATCGATGCGGTAGTCCTGGGCGTGGGCGGCCGGGGTGAGGGCCAGCAGGGCCAGCGCGAGGGTGTGCTTCATGGTGGGTCTCCGTTTTTGTGGGGAGAGTAGTCGGACTACAGCAAAGCTGGAGCGCTACCCGGTGCCGGCTTTCTGCCGTTCATGCCCCGAGAATACTATGAAAAGTGGGGTCTCATCAAACGCTGTCGGTGCGGGAGGATTTAGTCAAAATACACAAAATGGGCGGGGGTAACTTTTTTGCGGGTTGGCAGAGCGTGATTTCACCCAAAGCAAAAAACCGGGGTCAGACCCGGCGGGTCTGACCCCAGCCGTGCGCCAGTGGGGTGGGGATAGGCCGGCGGCCTGCAAATTTTTTGGTTGTCTACTACGAAAGCGAAGTGGTCTTGTGGTCGTTTCTGTAGTTCCACTACATGCGCCCACTTTCCCCTCTGTAGCTGAAATACAACGAGATCCCCCTTGTCATAGGGAGAGTAAGCCCTGTCCTCAGTAGAAAAGCGTAGCCAGACTGAACTTTGATTGACACAGAATCTAGTTTTAGTACAAAATTCTTCTTAGAACGTCTTAAGAACGTTGTTTTTCCTTGGATCCCGTGGTGTGTGCTGTAGTCAGTTGTGCGCGGGGTGATTGTTTTAATGAGTGAGGGGACATTAATGAAGAAATCCGCTAACCAGCAGGGCGTCAGCTCGGCTTCGACCCGCGTGGCCTTTAAACTGAGCCCGGTAGCAGCAGGCTGCACCGTGTTCCTGTCGATGATGACCGGTTCCGCCTACGCAGAAGCCGACGCACCAGCCGCAGAGCCGATCCAGGCTGTGGTCGTGTCCGGTATCCGTTCCGGTATCGAAGCTGCCATCTCGATCAAAAAGAATTCCAACTCCATCGTCGAAGCGATTTCCGCTGAAGACATCGGCAAACTGCCAGATACCAGCGTCGCGGAATCGATCGCCCGTCTGCCAGGCGTGACCGCCCAGCGTTCGCGCGGCACCGGCAAGCCATCGGACATCTCGGTGCGCGGTCTGGCGCCAAGCTTCAACGGTTCGCTGCTGAATGGCCGTGAGCAAGCGTCGACCGGCAATGCTCGTAGCCCTGAATTCGATCTGTTCCCATCGGAACTGATCGGCAGCGCAATGATCTACAAAACCCCGGACGCGACCCTGGTCGGTCAGGGTCTGGCCTCGACCATCAACCTGAACACCCTGCAGCCGCTGGACTTCGGCAAGCGCGTGCTGGCTGCCAGCGTGCGCGGTGAGCGCACCGGCGTACGCTCGGGCAATCCGGAAGGTGATGGCAAGCGCTACTCGTTCAGCTATGTGGACCAGTTCGCTAATCGCACCATCGGCGTGTCGCTGGGTGTGACCAAGGCCAAGGACACCGGCGGTGGTCAGGCCAAGTTTGAAGGCGGCGGCATCGGCACCGTGAAAGTCAACGGCGCTGATGTGATCGTCCCAAGCGGCTTCAAGGCCGATACCGAAATCATGGCTTCCGACCGTACCGGTGTGTCGGCCACGTTCCAGTACCGTCCAAGCAAAGAATTCAAGAGCACCGTCGACATCTTCCACTCGTCGGGCTCGAACAGCCTGAAGAAAACCGGTCTGGAAGGCTCGATCGCTGGTTCGTGGGGCGGCTATGATCCGGTCGGCGCGCTGACCGCATCGACCATCGCTGGCGGCGTTGCGACGTCGGGTACCTTCTCCGGCTTCAAGGGCGACGTGCGTAACCACATGGAACAAGCGGATGACCGCCTGAACTCGATCGGCTGGAACACCCAGTGGAAATCGGGCGAATGGACTGCCACCGCCGACCTGTCGCACTCGAAAGCACACAAGGATGCCGTGCGCTTCGAAACCACCGCTGGTCAGGCTGGCAATACGCCTGAATCGCAAGTGGGTTCGATCTCGTGGAGCGGCTTCGACGGCGCCAACCTGTCGGGCATGAAACTGACCACCAGCTTCAACTTCGCCGACCGCGCCAAGACGCTGCTGACCGACGTTGACGGCTGGGGTGGTGGTGTCAACTCGCCACAGGCTGGTTATGTAGCGATGCCAACCGTCGATGACAAAGTCGACAGCGTGCGTCTGTCGGCCAAGCGCGATACCGAATGGGGTCCAGTATCGGCCGTGCTGTTCGGCGTGAACTACACCAAGCGTGACAAAGTCCGTGGCGGCGAAGAAGGTCGTCTGGTCGTCAAAGGCGGCGATGGCTACGCTACCGCCACCGTGCCAGGCAGCGCCGTGGCCACGGCCGGTACCACCGGTATTCCTATCGTTTCGTTCAACCCGGTTGGTAGCCTTGGTTCGATCTACAACATGGTGCAGTGGGTCGACTCGGGCGTGCTGGCCAAGGATTGGTCGGTCAGCGAGAAAGTCTCCACCGTATATGCGATGGGTGACCTGGACGGCAAACTGGGTAACTTCGGTTACCGTGGTAACGTCGGTGCGCAGTTTGTGCACACCAGCCAGTCCACCACTGGTAACAAAGTCGATCTGGCAACTTGCACCGGCATTACCGCTGCTACCTGCCCATCGGTCAAGATGCAAGATGGCACCTCGTACAGCGATTTCCTGCCAAGCGCAAACGTCTCGTTCGACATTGGTAACGATCAGTTCGTTCGTCTGGGCGCTGCCAAAGTGCTGGCCCGCGCTAATCTGGACGACATGCGCGCCAGCTCGGCGTTCGGCGTCAAGCAAGGCAACGGCTTCCCGATACTGGTCGGTGAAGGCGGTAACGCTAAGCTGGAACCGTTCCGCGCCAAAGCACTGGATCTGTCGTTCGAGAAGTACTTCGGCAAAAAGGGTTACCTGAGCGCCGCAGCCTTCTACAAAAAGCTGGACACCTACATCCTGCGTGCACCGCGTGCGTTTGACTTCAAGGGCCAGGTCACGCCAGGCACCGTACTGCCGACCACCGGTCCTTACGCTGGTTCGACGGTGGGTCTGCTGACCACCCCGAGCAATGGCGACGGCGGCAATCTGAAGGGCTACGAACTGGCCGTGAACATTCCGTTCTCGATGCTCTCGACCTATCTGGATGGTTTCGGCGCGATGGTCAACCACTCGAGCACCTCGAGCGGTATCGATCTGCCAGTGGGCGGCTTCGCCACCAAAGACGTCAGCCTGGTCCGCATCCCGCTGCCTGGTCTGTCGAAAAAGGTCACCAACCTGCGTATGTACTACGAGAAGCATGGCTTCCAGTTCGCTTGGGCTGCACGTAAGCGCTCCGACTTCCTGGGTCAGATTTCCGACTATCAGGACAATTCGCAGCTGACCTTCGTCAAGGGTGAAACCATCGTTGACTTGCAGGCTTCGTATGAGTTCTCGAATAGCTGGCTGAAAGGTCTGTCCGTGTTCGCTACCGCAAACAACTGGAACAACACCCCGTACCAGGAGTATAACGGTGTGGACCGTAATGCGATCGTGTTCAAGACCACGTACGGCCGCACCTACCAGTTCGGCGCCAACTACAAGTTCTAAGCTGACTTTCGCTTAAACAAGTCGTACCATCAACCCTGGCCAACGCAAGTTGCCAGGGTTGATTTTTTTTTGGGATCGTACATGGAATCGAAACAGATACAGGATGTGGTGATCGTCGGCGGCGGCACGGCCGGCTGGATGGCGGCCACTGCGTTATCGATGGTGCTGCGCGGGCGTTGCCGCATCAAGGTGGTGGAGTCGGACGAAATCGGCATCGTCGGGGTGGGCGAAGCGACGATTCCGATGATACAGCGCTTCAACCAGCTGGCCGGGATCAGCGAGCCGGACTTCATGAAGGCCACCAACGGCACCTATAAACTCGGCATCGAGTTCGTCAACTGGGGCCAGATCGGCGACCGCTACATGCACGGCTTTGGCGGCATCGGCCAGGATTTGTGGACGCTGCGCTTCGA
>JBGSBQ010000373.1:0-4532 GCA_041730475.1 Sphingomonadaceae bacterium | reverse complement strand
GTCCATTTTTCCTCTCCCAATCGAAAACGCTCGAAAATGCACTCAAACGCACGATTTTTAACGAAAACGCACGATAATTTACGAAAACGAACGAAAAATAGCGATTTTTCGCACGAGAATTGGCCGCGTGACGAGAAAATCGTGTTGTTTCGCCTGATTCTTTGACGGTTTTCGGAGGAAATCGTTCGCTATCGTTAAAAATCGTGCGAAATCGTTCAAAATCGTGCGTTTGAGTGCGTTTTCGCTCAGGTGAGACGCGCACGCACACCACCGCAGCTCGCCGTGTATTGGTCGGAACTGCAATACAGGATCTGCAACTGTCTGCCGAACTGTACTGGGACTGTACTGGTGATGTCGCTTAGCATGGACACTCACTTACAGGAGAATGCCATGCCCGCCCTGACCGCGCTGCTCACCTTTGCCCCACTGGCGACCTTCGCTTTCGTATCGTCGATCACCCCGGGCCCGAACAACATCATGCTGACCTCGTCCGGCATCTGGTTCGGCTTCCGTCGCTCGATCCCCCACATGCTGGGCATTACCTTCGGCTTCGGCGTGCTGCTGGCGATTTGCGCGGCCGGCATCGGCGCGCTGGTGATGGCGGTCCCGGCGCTGCAGACCGCCCTGAAGATCGCCGGCTCGGCCTATCTGCTGCATCTGGCATGGCAGATGCGCGCCATGAACTTCGACCGCAAGATCGAGCAAGCGCACCAGCCGATGCGCTTCATGGCTGCCGCCGCCTTCCAGTTCCTGAATCCCAAAGCCTGGGTCATGGCGATCACCGGCGGCTCCGCCTTTCTGCCCGCGATTGCCCCGGTCGGGCTGGCGATCGGCGTCTACTGCCTGATCTTTTGCGCCGTCAACCTGCCCTGTATTTCGGTCTGGGCCGGCGCTGGCGCCCTGTTGCGGCGCTTCCTGGCGCAGCCGCTGTGGCAAAAAGTTTTCTGCGGCGTGATGATGCTGCTGACCGCCTACTCGGCACTGGCCATCTGGCTGTAAGCCGCTCCGGCCCGCCGCGCAACGTTGCATAAAAACACAGAACAGCGCGGCGGCCGTAACGAAGGCCATGGATTTGTAATGTTTTGTAAGCCGCCGTTGCAGGCGGTAAGGTGCGCGCCCCGCAGCGGACCGCTGCAACGTAAAGAAATGTAAGGTCTCCCGGCTTGCATTTCTAAAATAGTCAATCAATTCAATGGTTTGGAATACATCGCGGCAGCAAGCCCCGCCGCTGGTGTCACACAAATCCCGGTGCTAGCATGAATTTATTGATAACCAGACTACACCGGGAGGAGCACCATGGAGGTCCGTCGCCTGCTACGCCGCGCGCTCGTCGTGACCCTGTGCTGGGCTGGTGTAGCGCAAGCCGGCACCGTAGTGCTGGAAAGCTGGCGCGTCGACGACAAGGCCCTGTGGGAGAGCGTGCTGATCCCCGCCTTCGAGCGCAAGCACCCCGGCATCAGCGTCAAGTTCGCCCCCACCGCGCCCACCGAATACGACAGCAGCCTGGCGGCCCGGCTCGGCAATGGCACGGCCGGTGACCTGCTGGCCTGCCGCCCGTTCGATAGCGCGCTGCTGCAGTACCGGCGCGGCTACCTCGATAAGCTGAACGGCAAGCCCGGCATGGAACACTTCAGCCCCGCCGCACTGGTGGCGTGGCAGACCGACGACGGCAAGGACAGCTTCTGCATGCCGGTCGCCTCGGTGATCCACGGCTTCCTGTACAACAAAAAAATCTTCCAGAAACTGGGCCTGCAAGTGCCGCAGACCGAAGCCGACTTCTTCGCCGTGCTGGACGCCGTCAAGCGCCACGGCGGCTACGCGCCGGTGGCGCTGGGCACGGCCGACCAGTGGCTGTCGAGCCAGACCGTGTTCACCAACATCGGCCCCACTTACTGGCACGGCGAACAAGGCCGGCGTGCCCTGATCAGCGGCCAGGCCCGTTTCACCGACGCCCCGTTCGTGGCCGCCTTCGAGTTCGAGGCGCGGCTGGCCGCCTATCTGCCGAAGAACGCCGCCAGCATCAGCTACAAGGACAGCCTGGCCCAGTTTGCCGAAGGGCGGGCCGCGATCTACCCGGCCGGCTCCTGGGACCTGGCCTATTTCAGCCAGAACCCGGAGCTGGACCTGGGCGTGTTCGCACCGCCGCTGGCGCGCGCCGGTGACCAGTGCCAGATCTCCGACCACATGGATATCGGCATCGGCATCAACCGGCGCTCGCGTAACAAGGCCGACGCTTACCAGCTGTTGCGCTGGCTCGGTTCGCAGGAATTCGCCGACTTGTACACCAACCGCGTGGTCGGCTTCTTCACGTTGTCGCATCACCTGATCGCCGTGCGCGATCCGCTGGCCAAGCAGATGGCGGCGTGGCGCCAAAGCTGCGCGTCGAGCTTTCGCCTGAACGCCCAGTTCATGAACCGCGGCCTGCCGCACATGGAGAGCGAGCTATGGAGCGTGAACGCGCAGGTCCTGAACGGCAAGCTGTCAGCCAGCGAGGCCGCAGCCCGCGTGCAGCAAGGATTTTCAAAGTGGTACCCCCCGCAGCAGAAGTGACATCATCTTAAAAAACATCGATAACAGGGATAGAGAAATGAACGAAGCACTGCTCACCAAAAAACGCCTGCCGCAGCTGATCGCCCTCATGCTGGGTACGGTCGCGCTGCACGGCGCCCATGCGCAAGACTCCGCGGCCAGCGCCGACCCACTGCAGGCCGTTGAGGTGCGCGGTATTCGCGAAACGCTGAAGCGCAATCTGGCGGAAAAACGCGATGCGCAAAACGTGGTCGATTCCGTCACCGCCGAAGATCTGGGCAAATTCCCCGACAAGAACGTGGCCGATTCGCTGCAGCGGGTGCCCGGCATTTCGGTTGACCGCACCTGGGGCGAGGGGCGTGACATCTTCGTGCGCGGCACCGACAAAAATCTGAACATGACGCAGCTGAACGGTCAGGCCGTGGCCTCGGCCTACTGGTGGAAGAATGATTCGCAGAGCCGCGGCTTCAACTACGACATCCTGCCGTCGGAACTGGTGGGCAGTCTGGATGTGTACAAAAGCCCGTCGGCCGATCTGGACGAGGGCAGCATCGGCGGGCTGGTGATCGTCAAGACCCGCAAGCCGCTGCAATTCAAGAAGCCGCTGACGGCGCAGTTCTCGGCCGAGGCTACCTACAGCGAGCTGCCGAAGAAGACCGACCCGCAGCTGTCTGGCCTGGTCAACTGGATCAACGAGGACAAGAACTTCGGCGTGCTGCTGGCCGTCAGCCAGCAAAAGCGCACCATGCGGCGCGACGGCTTGGAGAACTTCACCGACGCCACCAAGTACAACATCGTCGACCAGAACGGCGTGGTGACGCCGAATGCCTACGCTTCGTGGGGCGGTGGCACGCCGATCTTCCGCCAGAACCGCGAACGCACCACCGCCAACCTGACGCTGCAACTGCGCCCCAACGCGAATACCGACCTGTCGCTGAATTACCTCAATTCCGACATGGACATGGATAACAGCAACCAGAACTACCTGTGGCAGATCGGCGGTCTGGCCGACAAGAACAACACCATCCGTATCACCAATCCGAAATTTATCACCACCTCGGACGGCACCAAGGCCGTGGTGGGTGGCACCGTCGGCCCGGACACCGGAGTCTCGTTCGAACCGATCTTCCGCGATGCCTACGTCAAGTCCAAGGTGCTCGATCTGGAAGGCACGTATGACGCCGACGGCTGGAAGCTGCACGGTCAGGCCGGCACCACGTCCGGCTCCGGCGGCAGCAACCATGACCGCAATTTCTGGTTTACCGGCAACACTCGCGCCACCATCAACCTCGCGCCCGACACCTACGAAGTCAAATACCTCGATATGAGC
The DNA here is from genome assembly GCA_041730475.1 of Sphingomonadaceae bacterium. Lineage (GTDB taxonomy): Bacteria > Pseudomonadota > Gammaproteobacteria > Burkholderiales > Burkholderiaceae_D > Rugamonas. The sequence continues at coordinate 673 of JBGSBQ010000373.1, read as the reverse complement.
CCGCTCGATCCGAGCAAGCTGACCTTGCAGGGTGCGCGCGACTGGATCCGCAAGATGGAGAGCAAGGAGAATTACGCGCAGGCTGACCTGACCATCGACGTCAACAACTCCTTCATCAAATCGGTCAAGATCGGCGCCAAGTACCGCGACAACACGGTGCAGAACCACCGCACCATCGGCACCGTCGGTCCGGGCAGCCCAGGCTGGATTTCCTACACGCTGGCCGAACTGTCGAGCGGGGCCTCGCCGCAGATCAGCGGCAAAGCCGCCAGCGCCGGTTCGCTGACGCAGTTCGCCTGGGTTGATGACGCGCTGGCCGCCAGCAAGGGCTTCACCATGTACGACAAGGGCATGGTGTATGCGGAAGCCAAGGGCGAGTACTACAAGATTCAGGAAAAAATCAGCGCCACCTACGCCAAGGCCGATTTTGCCTTCGATCAGGTACGGGGCGACGTCGGCGCCCGTCTGGTGCGCACGCAGCAGACTTCGGAGGCGTATCAGGACCTGAGCGGCAAGGGCAATTACGTGATCGGCAGTACGCCGCGCAGCTACACCGATGTGCTGCCCAACCTGAACGTGGTGTATGAACTGCGCAAGGACCTGCTGCTGCGCGGCGCGGTGGCGCGCGTGATGGCGCGTAACACTTTCAGTGACCTCAGTGCCAGCACCGAAG
>JBGSBQ010000372.1:0-4538 GCA_041730475.1 Sphingomonadaceae bacterium | reverse complement strand
CGGGCTTTCTCAAGAACAGCATTTATTCATTGTGAATTACCAAAGCAAATTGCTGCTGCCGGTTGGGATAACGCCGACTTTCAGCGTGTTGCCTTTGACCTGGCCGACCAGCGTGCCAGCGGCAAAGCTCACGCCGGTGCGCACCTCGTAAACGTCCAGGTCAAGATCGGCCGCCGGCGTCCAGGTTAGCGTCACGCCAATGCTCGGGTCGATGATCGACGTGAAGCCGGCGACGTTCGACGGTGGCGCGGTCTTGCCCAGCGCGGTGATGCTGGCCGTGGAATAGCTGGCCGATTCCTTGCCGGTTGGGCCGATGGCGTAGACCTGGATGACAAACGCGCCTGGCGTGATGTTCAGAATGTCGAAGTCGCTGACGCTGGTGATTTCCTCGACGAAATTGCTGTTGTCCTTGCTCCACAGCACGCGGTAGGCCGACGCGCCCTGCACGTTCTCCCAGCCGATATTGATCATGGCCCGCACTTCGGCCTGGTAGGTGTACAGCGCTTCGCCGACTGTCAGCGCGCCAGGTGTGTCGGGGATTGGGTTCAGGCTGGTGACGTCGCGGGGTTGCAGCACCAGGCCGTCATCGACGTGGGCATATTTGAAACCGTTGTGCGCCAGCGCGGTGACCTCCACCTTGCCGTCTTCGCGCTCGGAAACCGTCATCACGCGGAAGGTCTGGGCCTCGACCGTGGCCGTGCTTAATATCCACTGCGCGCCAGACTGTGGTGCGGCTGACAGCGCCGTTGTCAATGTGATGGTGTTGCCGCTGATGCTATCCACCGCCGACGTGCCGACCGTGCCGTCTGGCAGCATGGCGTAGGCCGTCCAGCTGGCCGTGCCCAGCGTGACCGCCGCGTCCAGCGTGATGGCCGTAGTGCTGGCGCTGCTTACCCTGCCACCCAGGCGAACGCCGGCGCGGGATGCGTCGGCCACCTTGATGATCTGGCCTGGCCGTGCCACAGCGGCCTCGATGCCGGTGGTGAACGAAACCACCTCGGACTCGTAGCGCTCGGAATACAGCAGCCAGCGGCCGACGCGGTTGGCCTGGCCCCTGCTTGTGCAGCCGATGGCGACGACTTCAGTGGGCACCACGCCAAACCTGGCGATGGCCGCGGCGTCCTCGACGTACTCGACTTTCTGCGCATACAGGGCATCGGGGTCGTTCCAGGTCACCATGGCGACCGTGTGGCGGGCCTTGGCGCTGCTGCCGCTGTAGCTGAACGCGCCGTCCTCGACATTGGCCTGGGTGTACAGCGCCACGGCATCCGACGGGGCATCCTGCGACAGCGTGATGGTGCCGGTTGACCAGTAGATCATCGACCGAAAGCACGACGCCATATCCTGGACGACCTTGTAAGCCTCGGCCTGGGTTTGCAGGTACATGTTGCAGGTGAACCGTGGTTCAAACCCGCCGAACCCGTCGTCCACCAGTTCGTCGCAATACTGCGCGATGGAATAAAGAACCCACTTGTCCACCTGGCCGGCCGCGACGAAATTGCCCAGGCCGTAGCGGGTATTGGTCACCAGGTCATAAAAGCACCAGGCGGGATTGTCCGACCAGGCCGTCTGAAACGTGCCGTCCCAGCTGCCGGTGTAGGCGCGGGTCGTGGGGTTGTAATTCGACGGCAGCTGAATTTTCTTCAGCTTCAGGTCATAGGCCCGCGTCGGCACGCCGTTGAACGACGCTGAATCGAAGCGCATGGAAACCAGCGCGCTGTTCGGGTAGCGCAATTTAGCGTCCACGATCTCGGTGTAGGCGTCCCAGTAGGTCTTGTTTTGCAGCTTTAGGTCGGCGCTGTCGTTCGTGATGCGGCGAACCCGAATATCCCATGGGCCGGTGCCAGTCAGCGCGATGCGGTAGCTGCGCTGATACTTGCTGGTGGCCTTGCCGTCGATGGTGTCCAGAACTTGCTGAACGAACCCACCGCCGTCGGTTTGCAGATCGATGGCGACCTGCACGCTGGTGCCGACCGTGCTGCCGTCGTCCTTGGACTTGAACAGCGATGACACGCTCAAAGTCACGCGGGCGGCGTTGGTGATCGTTGACGTGATGGTGCGGGTGACCGATGTGGTCTTGGTGACCTCGATGTTGACGGCCGTTTCGGATTCGACGCCCGACACGTTCGGAATGTAGGTCTGCGCCTGGGTGCCTGGCCGGCTGTCATAGCTGACGTTCTGGAAGTTCAGCGACCCGTCGGCGTTCTGTAGCGGCGTGCCGTTCAGGTAGATCGATTTCTGGCCGTCCACCAGGCCGCCGATCTCGCCTTCGGAAACAAGGTCAAGCACATTGGCAAACGCTTTTGATCTTAAATCGCTCATGCCACATAGTCCTCGACGTTAATGCCGGCGCTGATGACCGCGCTGCCGACGATCATGCGGCCGTAGCCGACGGGCACAGCCTGGCCCTGCGCCGTGGTGTTCTGCGCGCCGTTGAAAATGTACGATGGCTTGTCTTCGTCGATGCCGCGATTCAGTGACTGCGGAACGGGTGCCAGCATTTGCGCGACACCGCCCAAGGCCAGCGACACGCCGACGCTGAACGCCACGGTCGCCAGCGTGGTCGTGCCGAACAGCGGCACAGCCAGGGCAGGCACGAAAATTGCCGCAGCGATCAGGGCAGCGCCCAGGATGATCTTGCCGACCGAACCACCAGCGCCAGCGATCACCGGCGCGATGGTGATGGTCTTGCCGGCCGGCTGGTGCAGTTCGTCAGCGGCCAGGTCTTCGCGGGCAGTGATCACGCGATACCCGACATTGCGGTCGGCCGACGCGGAAACGAACCCAGCAAAGTCTTTGAAGTTGGCGCACATAGCCCGCACCGCCTCGGCAGGCGATGCCACGTCCAGCCTGTGACGGCGGCCGTATCGTTTGCCAAGCTCACCCAATAGAACGATGGTTTTCATGTCTGACCACTTGCGTTGTGCGTTGACGCCAGAATTCGGTGTAATTGTCGCGGCACGAAAGCCGGCCCTGGACGTGGTGGATGATCTTATTATCGCCCAGGTACACCGCCCCATGGTTCGGCACCGGCGACATTACCCGCATCAAAATGCCGTCACCTGGCTGCATGTCGGCGGGGTCGATCTCGGTGAACCCTGCGGCCTTGAAGTTCTCCAGGTACAGGTTGCCGCCGGTCAGCCACCACTCATCACGGCGGTCGAAGTTCGGCAGCGCCAGGCCGCGCTCGATGCGGAACCAGTCGCGGATCAGGCTGTAGCAGTCCAGCACGCCGTGCGACCACTCACGGCCCACCAGCGGGGCTTGGTAGCCGGTCGGCTCCAGGTAGGCCCAGCGCTGCTCCTGAACGCCGTAGACGTGCCAGGGCAGGCCGCTGGCCTCACACGATACGCGGTCAGCCTGTGACGGCTCTGCTGGCGTGCTTGGGTGGCTGTGAACCACCGCCATGATGTCGCCGGCGTCGTCGGCTGCGGCATAGTCCACCGGATCAAGCACGAACTGGTCGGTGCCGACTGCCAGGTTGCGGCAGGGCCAGTAGCGCTCACGGCCTTTGACGATGACCACCAGGCCGCAGGATTCGCGGGGTGCGTCGCGCAGCGCATGCTCGACCGCCGCAGGTTTCATCGGGTCAGGCCGGCGGCAGGGAATGAACCGAACGGCAGCGGGTCGTTCGTGCCAAACCGAACCTTGCAGCTGGACAGCCGCTTGCCGCAAACGTCCAGGCCAGCGTTCGCCACGGTCTGGTCGTCGGCGTTGAAATAGGCCGTGCCGGTGTAGCCGCATTCGCCGCCGCGGTATTTCCAAGTGCAGACGTTCTGAATGATCTGCCGGCGGGGCAGCCGGACGCCAGCCACATCGAACGCGGCGGCCAGTTCAAACTCCACCAGGTCGCGGGTTTCGCTGACTTTGCGGTCAATGTAAAAAATCTCGTCGCCGAACTCAGCCGCTGGGTCAGCGTTCGAATTCGTACCGCCTGGGAAGTTCACCGCGTCCAGGTATTTCACCAGCGTGCGCTTGCGGGTGACTTTCGCGCCCAGCAGGTCGTCGTATGTCAGCACCAGCAGCGTGATGGCTCCGGTGACGTTGGAAACCGTCATTTTCGGGCGGGGCAGCTGGCCGTTGCCGGAATAATCGAACCCTGACGCTTGCAGCGGGAAGGGCGTGTAGCTGTTGCCCTGCCAGACGACGTTCTGGCTCAATTGGTTCGTGCCAGCGTGAAAGCGCATAAGCTCACCGCCGAACGCCGTGCCGTCCAGTTCAAACAATTCGACAATGGCCGACGGCTCCAGCTTTTGAATTTCGACCGTGATGGTCGCCGGCGTGGTCATGGCTCAAACACCTGGACGAACTGCGCCGTGACCATGTTCAGGTTGGCGCGGTCGATGGATTTTGACCAGTCGCGGCAGACCACCCGAATCGCGGTGGCCTCGTTTGGCGGCGTAAAGTCGAATGCCTCGACCGCGGCCCGTGCTTCCAGAAAGTCGATGACCGTGGCCGCCTCGGTGTCGGTGCGGTTTTGGAACTGCAAGTCCCAGGCGGCCGGCTGGGTGTTGATGCCATCGCCCTGGCGCTGCTCG
>JBGSBQ010000371.1:0-4546 GCA_041730475.1 Sphingomonadaceae bacterium | reverse complement strand
CGTGCGCTGCTCGCGCTGCACCTCGTGGGTAACATCCAGCAGTACCGCCATCAGGCGGCCGCTGTCGACCTTCAATATGCCCAGCGACAGCACGGTGGGCGCACTGGCACGCCGGTCCGCCGCAGGCAGCGCAATCCGCTTGCCCTCGCAGATGACACCGTGCTCGGCGCCAAAATCGGCGCATAGCTGACGCAGGTCGGGCGCATGTCTGAGCAGCACGCGGAACAGGTCGAGCAGATCGCCGTCCGGCGCCAGCGGCATCAGCAGCTGCGACGCCATCGGATTCAGCATCTCGATCGCGCCATCGCTCTGCAGCTGGATCAGGCCCACGGGGGCGCGGTACAGAAACTGGATCAGCGATTCGTAGGTATCGTCGGGTTCATTGCTCATCGTAACTCTCCCCGATTCATGGCAACTCGGGCAAATCCGCTTCCCAGGCGACCACCCGGTTGCGGCCGCTGCGCTTGGCGGCATACAAGGCCTGATCGGCCCGTTTCATCAAACCATCCAGACCGCTCAGGCTGTTATCCATCATGGCGACGCCGATACTGACCGTGTGCGGCAGCACCATGCCCTCGTGGCCAGCCGGGGCCTGTTCGATACGCTGGCGCAGACGCTCGGCAATCGTGACCGCGTCGGCCAGCGCCACCGACGGCAGCAGTACGGCGAACTCCTCGCCACCGATGCGGGCCTGCACGTCAACCTGCCGGCATACGTCCTTCATCGTCGCCGCCATCTGGCGCAACACGGCATCACCGGCCGACTGGCCGAATTGATCGTTGATGTCCTTGAAACGGTCAGCATCGAGCATCAGCAGCGCGATCGGCCGCATGGCTTGTTTGCGCCGCATCAGTTCCACGTCGGCCGCCTCGAAAAAGGCGCGCCGGTTACTCAGGCCGGTCAGGTGGTCACTATAGATCGCCTTGCGCAGCTCGTCGCTGACGTCGCGCTTGTCCGAAATGTCACGAATGATCATGCAGTACGACGGTTCCGCGCCGCCATGCTCACCGGGCACGATCGCCTCGGCGGCGCGGTCCGGCAGTGGCGAAATCATGGAGCTGCCCCAGAACTGGCTGCCGTCAGCACGGGTGCGCAAGCCTTCATCGAGCACCCAGCCATTGTCCGCCGCCTCGCGCAAGCGGTCCAGCTGCTGGTCGGGGGTGGTTGCGCCATCCGGGTAAAACATGGCGTACGATTGCCCTTTGACCTGTGCGGCGTCGAAGCCCGTGACCCGGCCTATGCTCTCATTCCACGATTCGATCTGACCATGACGATCCAGGCTGACCAGCGCATAGTCGGTGATATTGGTCATGATGGCGCTGAGCCAGGCATCCGTCTTGCGCAGTTGGCGTTCGCGTTTGTCTTGCAAGGTGATGTCATTGATGACCGCCATCAGCCGCGTGCCATCCAGTTTCAACAGACTGAGCGACAGCACTTGTGGGCCGCTGCCGCCGCCATCCGGATGCAGGTAGATGCGCGTGGCGTCGCAGATCTGGCCCGACGCGGCGCTGTAGTCGTTGCACAGCAGGCGCAGATCGGGTGCGACCGAAGCCAGCGCATCAAACAGATTGGTCAGGTCGCCATCCCGGCTCAGCGGCACCAGCAACTGCGCGGACAGCGGATTCAACATCAGGATGGTGCCATCTGACGATAATTGCACCAGGCCCACCGGCGCCATGTACAAGAACTGCAGCAGTGCTTCATATTCTTCCGCATCCGGCCCCGGCAGCGCGCTCATGAACGCTGTACCAGCACGTAGGACAGCGGGGCCAACGGTTCGGACAGCAGCCGCAGCCGCACCTTGGTCGGCCGCATGCGCAGCGTCAGCACGTAGTTGATAATGTCGTCGAGTGCCAGTCCGGTATCGTGGGCATCGGCAAACCGCTGTGCCACGAGGAAGTTATTCATGCAGGGAGCGACCACGTTGAACAAGTCCTGATCCAGCACCCGCTCTGGACTCAGACCGGCAGCGCGTGATTCGAACAGGTTGTAACGCCGCACTTTATGGTCCCGATCAAAGCCGATAACTCCGAAGGTGAGCGCGTCGAGCGCGGCGTCGTCCATGGTTTCCAGCACGGCAGCGAGGCCCGGCTGCTCAAACACTACTTCTGCATGCAAATTCATACGTGAAACTCCTTGTTGATCGGCCGTGTCCAGTATCGCACAGTCACCCGTCAATGATCCAGTCGGCCGCTTTCCCCTGTGGTCCGACCGGCAACGCCGGCCCCAGCGTGAACGACACCGGCCGGGCCGGAGCCGGCAATTCGGCCCGCACCCAATCCAAGAGCGACTCACGCAAATCCGGGCCCGAATAACCGGGCGCGGCAACGATGAATGCCTTCAAGCGGCTGCCCTCATCCGGCCGCATCAGGCGCACCTGCGCCGCGCTGACGCCGGGATGGCGCCTCAGCAACGCCGCCACCTGTTCCGGATACACATTGATGCCGCCGACCTGCACCGCCGCATCGCGCCGCGCGACCGGCAGGAATTGCCGTTCAGCGCGCCATTCCAGCACGTCGGGCACGGCGTAGTCCAGCGGCGTACCGTGCGCGTCGGGGCGCGTCAGGACATCGACCGCAGCGCTGCGCTGCCAGTAGGGCAGCAAGGTGTAGGGCTGCTGTGCCGCGTCACGCCAGCCGACGCCGGCCGTTTCACTGCTGCCGTACACCTGCAACAGCCGCAGCCCCGCAGCGGCCAACTGCTGCGCCAGTGGCGCCGGACAGGGTGCGGTGGAACTGACGCCACTGACGCCAGCCGGAAACGGCAGGCCACAGGCCGCCACGCTGGCCCAGAAGCCGGGGTAGCCGATGATCAAGTCACCCGGACGGGCGCCCCGGCATACCTCCGCCGGCAAGCGCTGGCGGGCATCGACCAGCTCCGCCTCCGGCAGCGCCACCGGCAATAGCACGGTGAACAGAAAGCCATAAATATGATGGGCCGGTACCGCATACAGGATGCGCCGCACCGGGCCGAATACGCCAGAAAAATAGCGGATCTCCTGCCACAACAGCGCCAGCGCGTGTTCGCAGTAGCGGGGCGCACCGCTGCTGCCGGAGGTCTGAAAACTCAACGCCGCGCTAAAGCAATCGAGGCTGGCACTGGCACAGTCCACCCATGCGCCCAGCGTCGTGTGTTGCAGCAGTTGCTGGTCGAGATCGCTATGCTGCATGTGCAGCCGCAACGACAGCGCACTGGCCAGCGCATACCGTTCCAGCGAATCGACGCCCAGTTCCCGCTCCAACTGCAGGCCGGCGGCCCAAGGCTGGGCCGGCAAGCCCGCGCTGCTGCGACGCATCTGGTTCAGCTCGGCGTTTATACAGTCGCTGACGTAGCGCTGCAACAAAGCCGGGTGACGCCACCAGTGCGGCGGGATCGTGTCTAGCGGCATGCCCGGTCCTCCTGAGGCACACCGGCGAACTGGCGGTGCAGCATGCTCAGGTCGGGCGCCACCCACGCGGGCTCGACGCACTGCTGCAACTGGCTGGCGATAAAGTCCACCAATTGCAGCGCGGCAGCGGGCATGCGGCGGTCATTGCGCGCCACCAGATACCAGTTGCTGTCGAGAGGGAATCCGGCCACCGGCAATTGCGCCACCGCCTCGCGTCCTTCGGACAGCGTATGGGCCGAAATCACCGACAGCCCCAGTCCGGACGCGACGCTGAGGCGAATTGCCTCATTGCTCTCGATCTGCATCACCTGGCCCAGTTGCATGCCCTGGCTGCTCAGCCATGACTCAAACATCAGGCGCGTTGCCGAACCCGGCTCGCGCACCAGAAAGCGCTCGCCGGCCAGATCGGCCATGGTCAGCGCGCTGCGCGTGGCCGACCAGTGATCGGGCGGCGCGATCATGCACAGCGGATTGCGCAGGATGCGCGCCGCCTGCACATGGCTGCCGCTGGGTGGATGGCTGAACAGATACAGGTCATCCTGCTGCTGTTCGAAGCGGTTCAGGATCTGCGCCCGGTTGCCGACGCTGAGCGTGACAGTGATTTGCGGGAACTGCTTGTAAAACGGCCCGAGGATACGCGGCATCACATACTTGGCCGTGGTCACGACCGCGACCCGCACATGGCCGGTGGTGCCGGCGTCGGCGCGTGCCAGCCAGCTGCTGAAATCGTCAAATCGGCCCAGCACGTCGCAGGCGGCCGCATACAGTTCTTCCCCGGCAGCGCTCAGTTGCTGTTGGCCCTCGCGCGGTTCGAACAGCGGGGTGCCGACCGCATCGGCCAAACGCTTGATCTGCAAGGAGACGGTGGGCTGGGTCAAATGCAAGGCGCGCGCCGCCGCCGACAGGCTGCCCAGCTGTACCACCTGCACATAGACTTGCAGCAGCCGGAAGCTCAAATGGCGCACATTCATAGATCATCCTCTATAGCGACTAGTCAAACAATTTAGTATTCATCATAGTCCATCCACGGCACAATCCGGGCTCCTCAGACTCTGCTGCGCACCCCATGCCCGATATTGTGATCGCTTTCTTCTGCCTCGGCCTGCTCGCCGGACTGGTCAAATCCGACTTGAAGGTACCGGCCCCGGTGCACGACAC
>JBGSBQ010000370.1:0-4551 GCA_041730475.1 Sphingomonadaceae bacterium | reverse complement strand
TTGAGAAACGGCAGCTTCACTCTCTTTTGAACGGTTCGTATTCCCCTGTCGACTCATGGGGAATATTCCGCGATGATACCAATGACTTCCTTGGTTCGGTAGGCGCTCATCCGAGCCGCTCGACGTGGGGGTGCGCGCCATCAATTCGATGTTGACGCTGGGCAAAGGTCAGCGCGTCGGCCTGATGGCCGGTTCCGGCGTCGGCAAGTCCGTGCTGCTGGGTCTGATCACGCGCCAGACCGAGGCCGAGGTCGTCGTCGTCGGCCTGATCGGCGAACGCTCGCGCGAGGTGCGCGAATTCGTCGAAATGTCGCTCGGCAAGGAAGGCCTGGCCAAGGCCGTGCTGGTGATCGCCCCGGCCGACGAGAACCCGCTGATGCGCATCATGGCGACCGAACTGTGCCATGCGATTGCCGCGCATTTCCGCGATCAGGGCAAGAACGTGTTGTTGCTGGTCGACTCGCTGACGCGCTACGCGATGGCGCTGCGCGAAGTGGCGCTGGCACTGGGTGAACCGCCGGCCACCAAGGGCTATCCGCCGTCCGTGTTCTCCAACCTGCCACAGCTGATCGAATCGGCCGGCAATGGCGAAAATCCGGTCGGCAGCATGAGCGCCATCTACACCGTGCTGGCCGAAGGCGATGACCAGCAGGATCCGGTGGTCGATACGGCGCGCGCCGTGCTGGACGGCCACATCGTCATGACGCGCGAACTGGCTGAACGGGGCCACTACCCCGCCATCGATATCGGCGCCTCGATCAGCCGCTGCATGAGCCAGGTCATCAGCCATGAACACCTGATGGCGGCGCGCGCGCTGAAAGCGTCGATGGCGCGGCATGACCGGGTGCGCGACCTGATTCCGCTGGGCGCCTACGTGCCGGGCGCCGACCCCATCACCGACCGCGCGGTGCAGCTGCATCCGCGGGTGGAAGATTTCCTGTGCCAGGGCACCAAGGAAGAAGCGCCGTTTACGCCCTGTATAGAGCAACTTGAAAAACTGATGACCACATGAGCCAGCATACGATACGCAACCTGACCACGCTGGTGGCATTGCGCAACACCGAAGTCGAGCGCCTGCAGACGGAAATGGCGGAAAAGGCCAGCCTGCGCGAGCGCTACCAGAAAAACCTGGAGCGCCTGACGGGGCTCTACACGAATAGCGGCGCCAGCGGCAACCTGCCGCTGGCACTGGCCGGTAATTGCGGCGATTACAAGCAAGCCGTGATGCAATTGGCCGACAACCACCGCCTCGACCTCACGATGCACGAGGCCGACATGGCGGTCTCGCAACAGGCCCTGAATGCTGCCTGGGCCAAGCGCGAGGTGCTGGGCAAGGTGCTCAGTAAAGAGCAGAAAGTCGTGCTCAAGCAGCAACATGCGCATGAGCGCAAACAGCACGACGAGCTGGCCACGCAAGCGTGGTTCCGCGGTCAAAAATGAGGAAAACCCGGAACTAAGGCGACCGTCCGCACAGCGCACTAAATTAATTTAGGAATATTTTCATATGGAAACCATTTTGGTCGCCTTATGCAGGTACACTTCCTACACATCCCCGGAGTACGATCATGGCCATCACCAGTCCTATTTACGATCCAACGACCACCGCCACCAAACTGGCCACGTCGTATGTGGCCGGCACCAAGGCGATCCTGGATGACCGCGGCGCCACTGCCGATGCCACCGCCAACGGCCTGACCACGCTGGGTTCGGCACTCAACGCGTTCCAGACCGCGATCGGCGCCCTGGCGTCGAGCACCAGCAGCATCTCGGAGAACTCGGCCAGCTTCAGCAGCGCGACCATCGGTTCGGCCAGCGCCAAGTCCACGGCCGTGGCCGGCACGTATTCGTTCTACGTCGAACAACTGGCCACCGCCGGTCAGGTCTCCTACGGTGGCATCACCGACAGTGTGGCGGCCGGCGCCGGCAACCTGACCGTCACCCTGGCCGATGGCACCGACTTTCAGATCGACCTGGCGAATGCCGATGGCAACCGCGACGGCGTGCTGTCCGCCAAGGAAATCGCCGCCGCCATCAATATTGCGGCCGGCAACAATTCGCGCGTCACCGCTTCCACGCTGAGTGTCAACGGCACCAGCACGCTGGTGCTGACCTCGGCCCAGACCGGCGCCGCGGGCGGCGCCACCCTCGATACCTCGGGCGTCAACGATGCCAACCTGAAGTCCCAGCTGGACGACCCGCTGAACAAGAAGCAACTGGTAACGGCGCAGGATGCCATCATCTGGATCGGCGCCCAGACCAGCGGCACCCGGGTCCAGCAAGCGTCCAACACCTTCAATCTGATCGATGACGTCAGCCTGACCTTCAGCCGGGCCCAGGCCGTCGGCGAGAGCCCGGTGACGCTGACGGTGGCACCCGATAACAGCGCCACGGCCAGCAATGTGCAAGCCTTTGTCGATGCCTACAACAAGCTGAACACGACGCTGGCCGGCCTGACGTCGGCCGGCAACCCGAATGCCAAGCCGGCTGTCTCGCCTGGCATCTTTGCCAATGATGCCGGCCTGTCGGCGTTGCGCAGCCGCATGGCGGGCGCACTGCGCAGCGTCACTGGTGGCCAGAGCCTGATCGCCTTCGGCATCACGGCCAACCGGAATGGCAGCCTGACCATCGACAGTGGCCGGCTGAACAAGGCCATCGCCGCCCATCCGGGCGACCTCGACGCGTTGTTCGGCAAGTCATTGGTGGGCGCCGAAACTGGCGTACTCGGTTCACTGGGCACGCTGGCCCGGCAATGGACCAGCTCCTCGAACGGCCAGATCACGTCGCGCACCGATGCCGTCAGCAAGCAGCAAAAAGACATCACTACGCGCCAGGCCACACTGCAGACGCAGTATGACAATGCCTACAAGCGGTACTTGAAACAATTTACGGCGCTGCAAGACCTGCAGTCGCAAATGACCAGTACCTCGAATATATTCACCGCCCTGTTCTCCTCCAGCAGCTCGAGCAGCTGAGCCACAGCGGCGCATTGACCTTTACTAGTACGGTGAACACCATGTTGAACCAGGAAGCCTACGGCAGTTATCACTCGACCAATCTGGAAGCGCAGACGGCCCGCGCGTCCCCGGTCGAGCTGGTGCTGGTCTTGACCGACGGCCTGCTCGAGGAGCTGGCGCGGGCCCGCGGCCATATCGTCGGCAAGCGCTACGAACAGAAGGCTAAAAGCCTGAACAAATGTACCGACATCATCAACGGGCTGGCCAGCTCGCTCGATTTTGACAATGGCGGCGAAGTGGTCGTCAACCTCGGTCGGCTGTACGACTATTGTGCCGGCCGCCTGTACACGGCCGGCGTCAGCCTCGACCCGGCCATCATCGACGAAGTCAGCTCGCTGCTAACCACCATCAAGAAGGGCTGGCTGGGCGTTCAGGCCAAAAATGGATAGACAGAAGACACTTTTGCAGATGGCCCAACGAATGAGTGCCGCGACCTCGACCGAAGACTGGAAAGCACTGGCGGCACTCAACACCCTGCTGGCGGCGGAGCTGCCGCAGCTGGCCGCACAAGGCAGCTGGAGCCCGGCCGAACGGGCCGCGCTGGAAGCCTTGCGCCAGGTGCACGAGGAAGCCGTGCAGCGCTGTGGCCGTGCCACCAGCGCACTCGGTCAGCGTCTGTACGATATGCAACATAACAAGGAGGGCTGGATCGCGTATGCCCTCGACAGCGACAATGCTGAAACGGGAATCCAAGCATGATGACACTACCTGGCAGTGCGCCAACCGCAGCGAACTATAGCAACGCCAGCGCGGCATCCGAGGGCCCCGACGCCGCCTTGGCTGCGCTGACGCCCGCGCCGGCCGACCCGGCCGAGGCCGACGGCGCCCTGCCCGCCCTGTTTGCCCAATGGCTGAACCAGGCCGATCAGACCCTGACCGATGCTTCCGCGCTGCCGCTTGACGCCGACAGTGCTGAGGTCTCGGCCGCGCCGCCGGCCGACGCGCCGGCGCTGCCGGCGGCAGCCGATAGCGGCAATGCCACCAGCGCCATGCTGCCAGCGTTCCTGAATTCGGGTCTGCTGCCCCTGACGCCCTACCTTCCAGCGGCGCCCGCGCCAGCCGCCAGCAACGGCGCCGCCGCACTCACAGCGGCCGCGCCGACGCCCGTCAGCGCTACCGCCAGTGCTGCGTCTGCCAATGCGGTCGGCAGCGTCGGCAGTACCCGCCTGAACCTCGCCGCCGCCAGTGTTGCCGTGCTGCCTGCCAGCACCACAACGCCGGGCGACACCAGCACCCTGCCAACGAGCAACAAGTGGGACGCCAGCCAGGCCGGTTTCGCGGCGGCCACACTGCCCGCGAGCAGCCCGGCAGCGACAGCGACAGCCTATGGCAGTGGGCCAGCGCAGCGCAGCGGCACTGCGACCGCCAGCCCCGTCCTCAGTGCTGACGCGACGGCGCCGTCAGCGAGCCCGCGCCCAACACTGCCGAGCGCGCCGGCGCCTCTGGCGTCAGCCGCAACCGCCGGCGTGCTGGCCAATAGCATGCCACCCTCGGCACCCGCCACGGCGCCGTCCGTACTCAGTAGCAGCAAGCTCGG
>JBGSBQ010000369.1:0-4556 GCA_041730475.1 Sphingomonadaceae bacterium | reverse complement strand
CTCGAGCTCGAACTTCGCTGGCCGTTCGATCTTCAATCCTAACGAAGAAGTCAACGCCAACTCGAGCTATCTGGTGAAAGACCGTATCAGCGCGCTGGTCAACTTCCAGAAGCGTCTGTTCGGTTCGTACAAAACCACCTTCGGCGTGTTCTACGAAGGTCGTTCGGGCAAGCCATACAGCTGGACTATCAACAATGACTTGAACGGTGACGGTCTGGGCGGCAACGACCTGATGTACATCCCGTCGGCCATGGGTTCGGGCCAGGTAGTGTTCCTGGGCGATAGCGCGACCAGCAAAGTCAACGAGACCAAGTTCTGGTCGATCGTGGATGCCAACCCAGTGCTGAAAAAATCGGCCGGTGGCGTGGTAGGCCGCAACACCGACTTCTCGCCATGGACCAACAGCATCGACCTGCGTATGTCGCAAGAGATCCCAGGCCTGTGGAAAGGTCATAAAGCAGCGTTCACGCTGGACATGTTCAACTTCGGTAACCTGTTGAACAAGAAATGGGGCCGTATCAATGAAGTCGGCTTCCAGACCAACGGTGCACAAGCACGTAGCTTCGTCGATTACGTCGGTCTGGATGCGACTGGCAAGTACATCTACAAGGTGCGCGATGCAGTCGAAACCATCGATATCCGCCAGAACAAAGGCGAATCGCAGTGGGCCATTCAGGCCACCGTCAAGTACGAATTCTAATTCGCTGCTGACGTAGTGGATGGACCCGGAAACGGCTGGTGGCAACACCAGCCGTTTTTTTTATGGGGCAGGGCTCACTGCTTTGTATCTGCGGCCGTTACATAGGGCGATGGCGCTATGTTGGCCTGTACAATATTCACTTTACGAAGTGCTACGCAATGAACCTATTTTCCCGCCCGCTTTCCTCGCTGACGCTGGCCGCTGCTGTGCTGGCGTCGCTGGCCGGTTGCGCCCACCGGCTGCCGCCGCATACCACCGTCGTCAATCTGGTGGCGCTGAACGATTTCCACGGCAATCTGGAACCGAGTAAATTTACCTACAGCAGCGTGCATGAGCGCCGCGAGCGCACCATCGAGGCCGGCGGCATCGATGCGCTGGGCGCGGCGCTCAAGGCCTGGCGCAAGGACGACCCGGAACTGCTGCTGGTGGGCGCCGGTGACCTGATCGGCGGCAGTCCCGCGATCTCGTCGATGTGGGCCGATGAACCCAGCATCGCCGCGATGAATTTGCTGGGGTTGCGCGCCAGCTCGGTCGGCAATCACGAATTCGATCCGGGCCGGCTGGAACTGCTGCGCCAGCAGAAGGGCGGTTGCGTGTCGCCGCGGCCGGACAAGGCCTGCCAGCTGGAAGGCAGCTACGCCGGCGCCCAGTTCAGCTACCTGGCTGCCAACGTGATTGACATGGTGACCAAGAAGCCGGTGCTGCCAGCCTACAAGGTGGAACAGGCGCGCGGCGTCAAGATCGGCATCATCGGCGCGGTACTGCGCGAGACGCCGGAGAAGGCGCTGGCGTCCGGCATCGCCGGTCTGGATTTCGTCGACGAAGCCGACGCCATCAACCGCCAGTTGCCGGAACTGCGCAAGCAGGGGGTGGGCGTGTTCGTGGTGCTGATCCATCAGGGCGGCCGCACCACCGATTATTTTGACCAGCCCGATTGCAGCCACCTGAGTGGCCCGATCGTCGCCGTCGTCAAGCGTCTCGATCCGGCCATCCGGCTGGTGGTCAGCGGCCATTCGCACAAGGGCTATCTGTGCCAGGTGGATGGCCGTACGGTGACGCAGGCCGAGATGGGCGGCCATGTGCTGTCGCGCATCGCGCTGACGGTGGACACCGCCACCAATACGCTGCGCACCGTCGAGGCCCGCAACGTGATTATCAAACCGGGCCAGTACCCGGCCGATCCGCTGCTGGATGCGTATCTGGCCAAGGTGCGGGCGCGCAGCGCCGACGTGCTGGCGCGGCCGGTGGCACGGCTGGCGGTGCCCAGCGTGAAACGCGAACGGCATGAGGGCGACGAGTCGGCGCTGGGGGATCTGGTGGCCGATGCCAATCTGGCGGCCGGGCGTCCGTTTGGCGCGCAGATCGCCTTCATGAGCAATGGCGGCATGCGCCAGGACCTCGATACCGGTCCCGGCCAGCTGGTGACCAACGGCCGCGCGCTGATGGTGCTGCCGTTCGCTAATTCGCTGGTGGTGATGAACCTGACCGGGGCCCAGCTGTATGCGCTGCTGGAGCAGCAGTGGCAGGGCGGACGCGATGTCACGCGCGGCCTGCTGCAGGTGTCGGAAGGCTTCAGCTATGCATACAATCCGGCGCTGCCGGTCGGCAGCCGCGTGGTGCCGGGCAGCGTGATGCTGAACCAGGTGCCGCTGGAGCCGGACAGCCGCTACCGCATCGTCGTCAACAACTTCCTGGCCGAAGGCGGCGATGGCTTCCCGCAGTTCACCAAGGGTAGCCAGAGCGCCGATACCGGGATCCGCGACGTCGACGCGCTGTCGGCCTATCTGGTCAAACGCGAACAACTCGGCAAACCGGCCGGTAGTACCCAACCGCTGGGGCGCATCAAGCGCCTGCCATAACACTTGAACTCACAAGGATCATCATGCGTCATGTTCTGTCCCGTGCCTTGCGCACTGCTGCCGTGCTGCCAGCCCTGATGGCTGGCAGTCTGGCCCACGCTGAATTTTCGATACCCGGCTTTGAGCTGGTGCAGACCGCGCCGGTCGAAACCACGCTGTCGAATCCCGACCTGCGCGATGCCGTCACGGTCTGGAGCGAACTGTTTGACCAGGCCAAGAGCGAGATCGTGCTGGGTCAGTTTTACGTGGTCGGCCAAGCCGGCAGCCGCTTCGAGCAGGTGCTGCAGCATCTGGAAGCGGCCGGCAAGCGCGGCGTGAAAATCCGCTTCCTGCTCGATGCGAAAGGCGTCAACCTGTCGGAGCAGGCCACCATCGAGCGGCTCAAGGCGATCCCGAATCTGGACCTGCGCATCCTCGATTTCAACAAGCTGACTGGCAACGGCATCATCCACGCCAAGTATCTGGTCGTGGACCGTGCGGCGGCCTATGTCGGCAGCCAGAATTTCGACTGGCGCTCGTTCACGCATATCCACGAAACCGGTTTGCGCATCACGGACAAAACCATCGTCGCACAGGTGCAGGCGATCTTCGATCAGGACTGGCGCGCGCAAGCGCTGACGGCGCAAGAGGTCAAGGTGCCGGCGCTGAACACCAGCATCGTGGCGGCGAATTACCAGCAGCCGGCCTTCCTGCTGGCCAGCCCGAACCAGTTCAATCCGGCCGGCGTTGGCGATTCGCAGAGCGGCCTGCCAGCGCTGCTGGCCGATGCCAAGAGCGAAGTGCGGATCCAGCTGCTGGACTACGCGCCGCTCAGCTACGGTCCGAAAGGCACGCGCCCGTATTATGCCGTGATCGACAATGCGGTACGCGCCGCCGCCAACCGCGGCGTCAAGATCAAGCTGATGGTATCGAACTGGAATCTGGAAGAACCGGCGCAGGTCTACCTGAAAAGTCTGGCCATCCTGCCGAACGTGGAAATCCGCGTGGTCACGTTGCCGGTGGCGTCCAGCGGTTTCATTCCGTTTGCGCGCGTCATCCACAGCAAGACCATGGTGATCGACAACCAGCTGGCCTGGGTCGGCACCAGCAACTGGGCCGGCGGTTATTTCGACCTGTCGCGCAATCTGGAAGTCGTGATGCGCAATGAGAAAATGGCGCAACGTCTGGCGGCCCTGCAGGAGCAGGCGTGGAATTCGCCGTACGCGCAAAAGCTGGACATTAACAAGCACTATCCTAAACCAAGCAAGGGCAGCCCTGAATGAAACAACTCGCACTGATCGCCGCGCTGACGGGCGCTTTCCTGTCCTCGAATGCCATGGCATGGGGTAATGACGGCCATCGCGCCGTGGGCGCCATCGCCGACCAGCTGATCCAGGGCAGCAACGCACAGAAGCAGGTCGCTGCCTTGCTGCAGCCGGGCGAAAGCCTGGAGAAGATCGCTAACTGGGCCGATTGCGTCAAGGGTACTTATTGCGGTCCGCAGTCGGAGGAAATGGTCAGCTATGTGGCGGCCAATCCCAAGCACAGCGAATACCACTACACCGACGTGCCGTTCCAGCTGCCGCACTACCACGACCATGGCGTCGGCACCGCTGACGAGGACATCGTGCAGACGCTGAAGCAGACCATCGCGGTATTGCAGGGCAAGGGCGATGCGGCCAGCAATCCGCATCAGTTTACGCGGCGTCAGGCGCTGCTGATCCTGACCCATCTGGCTGGCGATATCCACCAGCCCTTGCATGTCGGTGCCGCCTTCGTCGGCAAGAACGGCGGCTACGTGCTGCCGCAGACGGCCGGCCAGATCGATGCAGTCGAGATGTTCGATGCGCGCGGTGGCAACAACCTGCTGCTCGACGATGTGAAGCTGAGCGCCCTCAGCGCGCAGCTGATTCCGGCGGGCGAGGCCAAGCCGGCCGTCGCGCCCGCGACGCCGCCGCGTGCGCCGCAGACGACCCGGCCGTTCCATTCCTATTGGGACAGCACGGTGGTCGATTACG
>JBGSBQ010000368.1:0-4560 GCA_041730475.1 Sphingomonadaceae bacterium | reverse complement strand
CTGATGCGGGGCGCCACGGCTGGCGCCATCTACATGCTGTCGCTGGTGGCTTGCGGCGAGCGTTTTGAAGGCCAGTCGCTGGTCGCTGCCAGCGCCGTCGTGAACGCCACCTGGGGCATTGCCAGCAGCAGCGGACCACTTCTGACCGGGGTGCTGATGCAGGCCAGCGGCATCCACGCCATGCCAGTGGTTCTATGGACTGGCGCCGCCTTGTTCCTGGCCTGCGTATGGTGGGAATACCGCCGCCGTATTGGAGAAAAAATGGCGTGATATGCAAAGTGGTGCTACCAATATGCGAATTGTGGCTCTATTCATGGTGCCGTTGCAGCGTGTAGTATCGAACGCATTCATCACTGGGAACTTCAACCATGAGCAACGCAGACCTCCAAAAACGTAAAGATGCAGCCACCCCTCGCGGCGTAGGCGTAATGTGCCAGTTCTACGCCGAGCGCGCCCTGAACTCGGAATTGTGGGACATCGAAGGCAATCGATTCATCGACTTTGCCGCCGGTATCGCCGTGCTGAACACCGGCCACCGCCATCCGAAAATCATGGCAGCCGTTGAACAGCAACTGGGCAAGTTTACCCACACCTGCTATCAGGTGGTGCCATATGCCAGCTATGTGGAACTGGCAGAACGCATCAACGCGCTGACCCCGGGCAGCCACGCCAAGAAGACCGCGTTCTTCTCCAGCGGCGCCGAGGCTGTCGAAAACGCGATCAAGATTGCGCGCGCCGCCACCGGCCGCAGCGCAGTCATCGCCTTCGCTGGCGGCTTCCACGGCCGCACCATGATGGGCATGGCACTGACCGGCAAAGTGGCTCCCTACAAACTTGGTTTTGGTCCCTTCCCGGCCGAGATCTATCACGCCCCCTTCCCGGTGCCGATGCATGGCGTCAGCACTGAGGATGCCATCAAGGCGGTCCACACCTTGTTCAAGGCCGACGTTGATCCAGCCCGGGTAGCCGCTATCATCATCGAGCCGGTACAAGGCGAAGGTGGCTTCTACCCGGCCCCGCCAGAATTCATGCGTGCACTGCGCGACTTGTGCGACCAGCATGGCATCCTGCTGATCGCCGACGAAATCCAGACCGGCTTCGCCCGCACCGGCAAGCTGTTCGCGATGAACCACTACGACGTGGTGCCAGACCTGATGACCATCGCCAAGAGCCTTGCTGGCGGCATGCCGCTGTCCGCCGTGGTGGGCCGCGCCGAAGTCATGGACGCGCCAGCGCCGGGCGGTCTGGGTGGCACCTATGCCGGCAACCCGCTGGCCATCGCTGCGGCGCACGCCGTGATCGACGTCATCGCGGACGAGAAGCTGTGCGAGCGCGCCAATGTGCTGGGCGACCGCCTGAAAGAGCGCGTGCATGGCCTGCGCAGCGCAGTGCCACAAATCGCCGATATTCGCGGCCCCGGCGCCATGGTGGCGGTGGAGTTCAACCGCGCTGGCAGTGATGAACCGGACATGGCCTTCACCAAGGCGGTCCAGACCGAAGCGCTGAAACGCGGTCTGGTGCTGCTGACCTGCGGCGTCTATGGCAATGTGATCCGCTTCCTGTTCCCGCTGACGATACAGGACAATGTCATGGACGAGGCGCTGGATATCCTCGAAGCTTCGCTGCGCGCCTGCGCCGCTGCCCAATAACCCTATACGAGAATCAGCATGCTGCAACTTAAAGATCCTTCGCTGCTGCGCGAGCAGTGCTACATCAACGGCGAGTGGTGCGACGCCAATAACAACGCCAAGGTCGCGGTCATCAACCCGGCCACCGGCGACAAGCTGGGCACCATTCCGCACATGGGTTCCGCCGAAACGGCACGCGCCATCGCTGCCGCCAACGCGGCATGGCCGGCCTGGCGCAAGAAGTCGGCCAAGGAACGCTCCGCGTTGCTGCGCAAATGGAATGACCTGATGCTGGAGCATGCTGACGATCTGGCGCTGATCATGACCGCCGAGCAGGGCAAGCCACTGGCCGAAGCCAAGGGCGAAATCGCCTACGCCGCCTCGTTCATCGAATGGTTTGCCGAAGAAGGCAAGCGCGTCGCCGGTGAAACGCTGGCCTCACCGTGGCCAGATCGCCGCCTCGTCGTGACCAAGGAACCAATCGGTGTCTGCGCCGCGATCACACCGTGGAACTTCCCATCGGCGATGATCACCCGCAAAGTCGGCCCGGCGCTGGCGGCCGGCTGCCCGATCGTGGTCAAGCCTGCGGAACTGACGCCCTACTCGGCACTGGCACTGGCAGTGCTGGCCGAACGTGCAGGTATTCCGGCCGGCGTGTTCAACGTCGTCACCGGCGCCGCGCGTGAAATCGGCAGCGAAATGACTTCCAATCCAACGGTACGCAAACTCAGTTTTACTGGTTCCACCGGCGTCGGCCGTCTGCTGATGGAGCAGTGCGCACCCACCATCAAGAAGCTGTCGCTGGAACTGGGCGGCAATGCTCCTTTCATCGTGTTCGATGATGCCGACCTCGATGCGGCAGTCGAAGGCGCTATCGCCTCCAAATACCGCAACGCTGGCCAGACCTGCGTGTGCGCCAACCGCCTGTATGTGCAGGATGGCGTGTACAACGCCTTCGCCGCCAAGCTGGTGGACGCGGTGCGCAAGCTCAAGGTCGGCAACGGCGTTGAGCCGGGCGTCACCCAAGGGCCGATGATCGAAGAGAAGGCGGTACAAAAGGTCGAAGAGCACATCGCCGATGCGCTGTCGAAAGGCGCGCGCCTGCTGGCTGGCGGCAAACGCCATGAGTTGGGACAGAGCTTCTTCGAGCCGACCGTGCTGGCCGATGTCACCTCGGACATGAAGGTCGCCAAGGAAGAGACCTTCGGCCCACTGGCGCCGCTGTTCCGCTTTAAGGACGATGCCGAAGTGCTGGCCATGGCCAACGATACCGAATTCGGTCTGGCTGCCTACTTCTACTCGCGTGACATCGGCCGTATCTGGCGCGTCGCAGAAGGACTGGAGAGCGGTATGGTGGGCGTCAACACCGGCCTGATCTCGAACGAAATTGCACCGTTCGGCGGCGTCAAGCAATCGGGTCTGGGCCGCGAAGGTTCGACCTATGGCATCGAAGATTACCTGATCATCAAATACATCTGTATGGGAGGCATCTGAGCATGTCCAACCATGAATTTGCGTTCCGTTCCAGCGGCACTTATCTGAACGTGGCGCGCGGCGAGCGCGACACCCCTTACTGCCTGGCAGGTCTGGCGTATGACGGCGCGGTCACCAACCGCCCCGGTGCGCGCCTCGGCCCACAGGCGATCCGCCTGGCCTCGCAGATGCTGTGCGATGCGACCCATCCCTACTTTGACACCACGCCGGTCGAGCTGCTGTCGGATGCGGGCGACCTGCTGATGCCGAACACCGGCATCGATGCGATGCGGGCGGCGCTGATGCCGCAGGCGATTGCACTGCTGCGCAAATATCACATGGTGTGGCTGGGTGGCGATCATTCGGTGACGCTGCCACTGCTGCGGGCCATGAAGGAAGTCCATGGCGGGCCGGTAGCGATGCTGCACTTCGACGCTCATTGCGATACCTGGACCAGCCACTTCGGCGAACCGTCCGGGCATGGCACGTGGGTGTATGAGGCAGTGCAGGAAGGGCTGCTGATACCGGAGGCCTCGTTCCAGGTCGGGATTCGCTCGTCGGGCGAACGGGCGGCGCGGGAATATGTGAACGATATCGGCGGCCGGGTGTTCACGGCGCGTGAGTTGCGCGGGCTGGAAAGTCCGGCGCAACTGGCGCCGGTGTTTGACGAGATTCGGGAACGCATGCAGAAGGCGGGCAATCCACCGATTTACATGACGCTCGATATCGACTGCCTCGATCCGGCTTTTGCACCGGGTACGGGGACGCCGGAACCGGGCGGTATGACTTCGGCGCAGGTGCTGTCGATTATCGAGGAGCTGGCGGATCTGAACTGGTGCGGCATGGATTGCGTGGAAGTGGCGCCGCCGTATGACCATGCGGAACTCACCTCCAACGCAGCGTCCACGTTTGTGTGGACCTATTTGTGCGGGCAGATCGCCAAGCAAACCACCTAGCATGTCGTTGCGCCCACTGGTTGCAACGACGATTTGCTGGCTATTCAGCCTTCGCCGCAGCGGAGATCTGCTTGCGGCGCAGGCGTTCGCTGCGGGCCATGTACAGGCTAGAAGCGATCACGCCGATCGACACCACCAGTATCGTCAGCGCAGCCACGGCATTGACGCGCGGATCAAGCCCAAGGCGCGCACGCGAGAAGATCACAATCGGCATGGTCGACGAACCGGGACCGGACAGGAAGGCCGACAGCACCACGTCATCCAGCGACAGCGTGAACGTCAGCAGCCACGCCGAACCCAGTGCCTGCGTGATGTTCGGCAGCGTCACAAGGAAGAACACCTGATGCGGCTTGCAGCCCAGGTCCATCGCCGCTTCTTCCAGCGATTTGCTCATCTCCTGCAAGCGCGATTGCACCACCACCGTCGCATACGCCATGCCCAGCAGGGTGTGACCCAGCCAGATGGTCAGCATGCCGCGTTCCGGATAGCCGAACACCTTCTGC
>JBGSBQ010000367.1:0-4572 GCA_041730475.1 Sphingomonadaceae bacterium | reverse complement strand
CCCCCCCCGCGGGGCCCCCGCCCCCCCCCGCCGGGGCGCCCCCCCCCGCGGGGGGCGCGGGGGCCGCCCGCCCCCACGCCGTTACCGGCCGTCCGGCCAGATACTCGGCGTAGGCGCGTTGTGCCGGCCCCGCATCCATGCGCAGCGCTTCAAACCCGCTGCACTCTTCAAACACTAATGCCGCCACCCGGGCCGCACAGCGTACCAGTTCCGCCTGCAGCACCAGCTCGACCCTGCCGGTGCTGGCCAGTTGCGCGCGGGCGCGTTGATATTCCGCCTGCTCGATCACCGAATTGCCGCCCATGTAGGCGGCGGTAGCACGTTCCACCGCGCTCTGCGCCGAGACTTGCCAGTCCGGTACCGGTGGCCCGCTGCTGCAGGCTGTCACCAATAGCGCGGCCAGCGCCACCGCAGCATAGGAAGTAGTCCGGTTCATGGCAGTTTGATCTCCGTATCGCGTTTAAACGGCCATTTGCGGTTGATTTCATTCACCAGCTGCTCGACTCGCCGTAAGCTGCTTTCTACCTCGGCGCGCAAGGTGCCCAGATCGGCCGTGGCAACCCGCGCATTGGCGCCCACCGCCTGCGCCTCGACCAGCACCGCATCCATTTTCTTCAAGCTATTGCGGGCATCGGCCAGCAGATGGTTCAGTTCCACGATGCTGGCCTGCGCGTCCTTCATCACGCCGGTTTCGCCAAATACGCGGCTGTCGGCCTTCTGCGTCAGCGCATTGACACTGAGTAGCAGCTGGTTGGCTCGCGCCAGCACCAGTTGCACATTCCGGTCCTGATCCAGTTTGCCGGTCACGCCGGCGACGCTGCGCAAGCTGGCCGACAGCGCCGAATCCTCCGCCGTCAGCTGGTTCAGGTTCTGCAACAGGTCGCGGGCCGCCGCCAGAATGCGTGGGATCTCGGCGCCGGCATCGCCGACCAGCAGGGAACGGGTGGCGCCATCCGGCAGCGGTGGATCGGTGGCGATGCCGCTGAATGCTTTCAGCTTGCTGCCGCCCACCAGCCCCCGTTCCAGCGTGAAGATGCTGGAACTGCGCAGCCAGTGCGCATCTTTGCGCGGCACATCAACCACGATGCGGGCCTTGCCATCGTCGCCCAGCTCGATGCGGCGCACACGCCCGATCGGAAAGCCGGCAAAAGTCACGTCCATGCCGACCACCACGCCTTCGGAATCGTCAGCTTGCAGCAGCAGGGTTTGGGTCGCCTCGAAGGCGCCACGGGCATACAGCAGATACAGCGCGGAACCCGCCAGCAGCAGTACCATCAGCACCAGCAACAGCAGGGCCTTGAATTCGGCATTGCGTACCGCCGGGGTTTCGGCGTCGGGAATTACGGGTTCGGTCATGGTGCAGATTCCATCAGTAGTAGTTACCCATCAGTGAAGCGACTTCGATCAGCAGCAGGACCGCAAACAGGCGCACCATGTCCTGCAGCCCGTGCGCAGCCTTGCCGTAAAACGACGAGGCCATCGGAATCAGGCCGACCGCGAGGCTGGAAAAACCAATTTTCAGCAGCAGGATCAGCACCACGGCAGGGCTGAATACCTGTCCGACCACGCGCGTGTAAGCGGCCAGTGCCCACGGTGTGAAGCCATAGAGCGACCAGTAGGCCAGAATCAGCGCCAGCACACAGCTGACGGCGGCCAGCATCCAGACCGAGAATATACCCGCCGCCACCCGCGGGAAGAAGTCTTGACGCAGCAGCGCGCTGCTGACCGCAGCGCCGGAAAGCTGGCGGCGCTGCGCATAATCCAGCGCGCCGGGCAGCGTGGTGCGCAGTGCGACGAAGGCGGCCGCCGTCAGCGGGATCAGTTCCAGCACCAGCACCCGCACCACCATTTCCAGCGCATAGCGCGTCAGGCCATAGCTTTGCGAGGTGACCACCACGATCCGTATCAGTACCAGGCTGACCAGCGCACACAGCACGCCATACCAGGCCAGATTGGGCGCCGTGGCCGCGACTAGCTGGCAGGCCAGCGGCTTGCGGTAGCGCGGCCCGTAGCTGCTGGGGTAGAGCGCCAGCGACAGCATCAACACCGCGAAATGCAGCAGGCGCCACCAGCCGTTCAGCCAGTCCTGTGCGGCCTGCAAGGGGGAGGGAAGTGCAATTCGGTTCATGTTGCGATATTAGCACTGGCGGCTGGCCGCAGCGGGACAATTCGGTGTACTGTAGCGATCCTCCTATCTTTCCTGCACTCGAATGAAACTGCGAACCTTGCGTACCCTGGCCGGCGGCGTCGCCCTGGCCTGCAGCCTGCTGGCCCCTGCAGCGGCGCTGCCGAAGTTGGACCTGAATGCCGTGGTGCCGGTCGGGCCGCAAGTCAAGGTGGGCAAGCTGGCCAATGGCCTGACGTACTACATCCAGAAAAATGGCCGGCCCGAGAAGCGGCTGGAACTGCGGCTGGTGGTCAAGGCCGGTTCCATCCTCGAGGACGACGACCAGCAAGGCCTGGCGCACTTCACCGAACACATGGCCTTCAATGGCTCGACCCATTTCAAGCGCCATGAACTGGTGTCCTACCTGCAGTCGATCGGCGTCAAGTTCGGCGCCGACCTGAATGCCTACACCAGTTTCAATGAGACGGTGTACCAGCTGCCCCTGCCGACCGATAAGCCGGAAGTGCTGGAGCAGGGCTTCCAGGTGCTGGAAGACTGGGCTCACGGCCTGTCGTTGAATGACGCTGACATCGACAGCGAGCGCGGTATCGTGCTGGAAGAGATGCGGTTGGGGAAGGGTGTCGAGGACCGGTTCCGCAAGGCGTTGCTGCCGAAAATGCTGAATGGCTCGCGGTATGCCGAGCGTCTGCCGATCGGCAAGGAAGAGGTGCTGAAGCACTTCAAGTATGACGCCATCAAGCGCTTTTACCGTGATTGGTACCGGCCCGACCTGATGGCAGTGATCGTGGTGGGCGACGTGGAACCGGCCGCCGCACAACAGCTGATCGAACGCCACTTCGCCGGACTGGTGAATCCGGTGCCGGCGCGCCCGCGCACCTACGCCACCATCCCGGAGAACCGCGCGTCCGAGGGGCTGGTGCTGACCGACAAGGAGGCCAGCAACAGCATGCTGGCGATCCGTTATCCGATCATGGCGCGGCCCCCGGCGCTCACTTTTGGCGCGTATCGCGAGGGCTTGATCGAGAGCCTGTACTTTTCCATTCTGGGCCAGCGCATGGGGGAACTGACGCAGCAGGCCAATCCGCCCTTCATTCAGGGCGGCAGTGGTCTGAGTACGGTGGCGCATGGCTACCGGGTGTTTGAATCGAGTGCGGTGCTGGGCAAGGGCGGCGCCGCGCCGGCTATCGTCGCGCTGGTGCAGGAGAACGAGCGGGCGCGCCAGTTTGGCTTTACCGCCTCTGAAGTGGAGCGTGCCAAGAAGGGCATGCTGCGCAATTTTGAAGTGGCCTACGGCGAGCGTGACAAGACCAATTCCGGCGCCTACGTGAATGAATACGTACGCAGCTTCCTTGACAGCGAATCAATACCCGGCATCGACAATGAGTACGCCTATGTGCAGCAACTGCTGCCCGAGATCGCGCTGGCCGAAATCAATGCGGCGGCGCGGCGCACTATACCGGCGCGGCAGAACAAGCTGGTGGTGTACACCGGCCCGGAACAGGGCGCCCCAGCGCTGCCCGGCACGCAGTTGGTGGCGTTGGTTGACGCGGCCGAGCAGCTGGCAGTCAAGGCGCAGGAGGAGAAGGTCTACGCCAGCAAGTTGATGGAGACGCCGCCGCGCGCGGGCAGCATCGTCAAACAGAGCCGCAACGAGCGGCTGGGGACCACGGAACTGGTACTCAGCAACGGCGTGCGCGTCATCCTGAAGCCGACCGATTTCAATAACGATCAGGTGCTGTTGTCGGCGCACCGCTTCGGCGGCCAGTCGCTGTTTGATGACAAGGACATCCTGAATGCACGCTACATGAGTGCCATCGTGGGCCAGATGGGGGTGCTCGATTATTCGCCGGCCGATATCGCCAAGGTGATGGCAGGCCGCAGCGCCAGTGTCGGCGTGGGTATCGGCGCCGAATCGGAATCCCTCAGCGGCAGCTCGACCAAGGCGGACCTGGAGCTGATGCTGCAACTGGCCTACCTGCAGATGACGCAGCCGCGCAAGGATGCGGCCATCTTCAGTTCCTTTATCGGCAAGCAGCGCGATCTGGCGCAGAACAGCATGTCGCGGCCGGAGGCGGTGTTCGTCGATACCATCGGCCGCACCCTGTTCAATGGCAATCCGCGCGTGCCGCTGGTGCCGCGTCCGGCCGATTTCGACCAGATCCAGCTGGACCGGGTGATGGAGATGTACCGCAGCCGTTTGTCGGGCAGCCCGGCCGCCGGTGGCAAACTGCGGGGCATGCGCTTCAGCAGACTCCCGGCAGGCCGGGCGATGCTGCTCGGCGACAGCGAAGAAGCAACCTACGTCCAACTGGTGAATCCGCTCGTGCCCGAAGGAGTTTCACCTGCCAGTGCGAACGGAAAGGAATACAGCTGATGACTCTAAGGGTGGTCCCCGAGGGACTGGCCGCTGCCGGCTCGGCAGTCGAGGCCCTGACCGCGCGGCT
>JBGSBQ010000366.1:0-4572 GCA_041730475.1 Sphingomonadaceae bacterium | reverse complement strand
CAGGCCGCGTTCGCGCAGCGGGTTGATCGAGACGATGGTGGCGCCGCGCCGCGCGCAATCGCGCAGTTCGCCCATCATGCGCGGGTGGTTGGTGGCGGGATTCTGGCCGAAGATCAGCAGCGTATCGGCATGCTCGAAATCTTCCAGCGTTACCGTGCCCTTGCCGATGCCGACAGTGCCGGGCAGACAACGGCTGGTCGGCTCGTGGCACAT
Organism: Sphingomonadaceae bacterium; assembly: GCA_041730475.1. Classification (GTDB taxonomy): domain Bacteria; phylum Pseudomonadota; class Gammaproteobacteria; order Burkholderiales; family Burkholderiaceae_D; genus Rugamonas. Next base: position 4,359 of record JBGSBQ010000366.1, on the reverse strand, counting down.
ATTCGAGCAGTCGGGGAAGTTGTTGGTGCCGTACATGCGCACGAACAGCTGGAACAGGAACGCCGCCTCATTGCCGGTGCGGCCGGAGGTGTAGAACGCGGCCTGATTGGGGTCGGGCAGTGCTTGCAACTGGCGCGCGATCAGGGCAAAGGCGTGGTCCCAGCTGATAGGCAGGTAGCGGTCGCTGGCTGCATCGTAGCGCAGTGGCGCGGTCAGGCGGCCATGCTGTTCCAGTTCATAGTCGGATTGCGCCAGCAGCTCGGTGACGCTGTGTGCGGCAAAAAATGCCGGCGGCACGCGCTTGCTGGTGGCTTCGGCGGCGACCGCCTTGACGCCGTTTTCACAAAACTGGAAGGTGGACTGGTGTTCGCGGTCGGGCCAGGCGCAGCCGGGGCAATCGAAGCCGTCGGGCTGGTTCTGGGCCAGCAGCGTTTTGAAGGAATTGCCGGGGACTTTTTCCCGGACCAGATTGACGGCCACCTGTTTGATGGCGCCCCAGCCGGCAGCGGCGTGGGGGTAGGGTGCGATGCGGCCCGGAGGTGTTAACTTGTCCATACAGGCAGTATAAATCCTCCCGGCGCGCCGGGTTGCAGGTCTTAGCGGTAGAACGCTTCGACTTTACCTTTCAGTTTGATCAGCATCGGGCGGCCTTTGCGGTCCATCGACTTGGTCGACGCGACTTTGATCCAGCTTTCGCTGATGCAATATTCTTCGACATCCATGCGTTCTTTGTCGTTGAATTTGATGCCGATATCATGCTCAAAGATGGCGGCAACGTGGAATGGGCTGCTGGCGTCGATCGACAGCCGGTCAGGCAGTGGGGGGCGGGTAGTAGTATCGTTCATGGGCCGTATTATCCCTCAGAACCCGCCGCCAGACAACGTCCGGCTAGCCGCCGGCGCGCTTTGGGGCCAGTCCCAGCGCGGTCAGCCGGGTCAGCACCAGGTCACAATGGTCGCCCTGAATCTCGATCACGCCATCCTTGACGGTGCCACCGGAACCGCAGGCGGTGCGCAGCTGCTTGCCCAGCGCGGCGAGGGCGCTGGCGTCCATGGCCACCCCGTGTACCAGCGTTACGCATTTGCCACCGCGGCCCTTGGTTGAGCGCGACACCCGTACCACGCCATCGCCGCGCGGTGTGGCGGCGGCACTGGACTGACAGCGGCATGCGGCCACCGGCTGGCGGCAGGTGGGGCACATGCGGCCACTCTCGGTGGAGTACACCAGTCCCCCTTTGGCGCTATGTTTCATCATCGCTGGCGCGCCTCCAGTAATTCGAACAGGGCCATGCCAGCCAGCATGGCGCCGACAAACAACAGCGGCTGATAGCCGCCCGTGGCCAGCGACGCCAGCGCCGGGCCGGGGCAGTAGCCGGCGATGCCCCAGCCAATGCCGAAGGCGGCGCTGCCCAGTACCAGACGGCGGTCGATGTGGGTCGTGCTTGGCAGACGCATGCTGACGCCTAGCAGCGACACGCTACGGCGGCCCGCCAGCCGGAATGCCAGCAGCCCGACCAGCACGGCGCCGCCCATCACGCAAGCCAGCGACGGATCCCAGTCACCGGCGAGGTCGAGGAAGCCGAGCACCTTGGCCGGATTGGCCATGCCGGAAACAATCAGGCCGATGCCGAACACCAGTCCGGCCAGTAACGCAGTCAATAACAGCATGGTGGCTCCTTAGCCTTGCAGCAGGTGATGGGTGATGAATACGGTGACAAAGCCGGAGCCCATGAAGACCAGCGTCGCCACCAGCGAGCGCAGCGACAGGCGTGACAGGCCGCACACGCCATGGCCGCTGGTGCAGCCGGAACCGTAGCGGGTGCCGACGCCGACCAGTAGTCCGGCCAGCACCAGCGCGCCGTTGCTGGCTTCCACGCTGACGGCTGGCAGCGGCGCGAACAGCAGCCAGACCAGCGGTGCGCCGGTTAGGCCAAGCAGGAAGGCGAGGCGCCAGCCGGTGTCGCCGCGCACCCGCTGCAACAGGCCGCCGAGGATGCCGCTGATGCCGGCGATGCGGCCGTTCAGCAGCAGCAGCAGGGCCGCCGCGATGCCGATCAGGGCGCCGCCCAGCAGCGCAGGATAGGGCGTGAAGTGAGTCCAGGCGATCTGCATGGTTATTCCTTGGGGCAGTACAGTTGGTAGAGCAGCGTCAGGATCGCCAGCAGTTCCGGCGAGGCCACGCTGTAGTAAATGTTTTTGCCATCGCGCCGGGTAGTCACGACGCCCTCGTTGCGCAGCACGCTCAGTTGCTGCGACAGCGTGGGCTGGCGGATGGCCAGCGCCTGTTCCAGCGCGCTGACGCAGATTTCGCCCTGCGACATCTGACATAGCAGCAGCAGCCGGTCTTCGTTGGCCAGCACTTTGAGGGCGTTGACCGCAAGGCCGGCGCCGGCGCGCAGGGCGCTCATGTCGAGAGGAGGTGGGGACGGCGTCATGCCGACATAATACTTCTAAACATAATATGAATCAATAGATTGTTACCATGCCAGTGTACCGCGTCCGATCTCGATGACGCCGCCGCCGACCCGGATCTGGCCTTGCTGCACCTGCAGCGTCAGCAGGTTGGGGCGGCCGATCAGGCGGGCCTGATGCACCTCGGCCGCGAGCGGCGTAGCGCCCTCGGTCGCCAGCCACCAGCCGCCGAGGTTGGCGCAAGCGGAGCCGGTGCCGGGGTCCTCGGCGATGCTGCTGGCGCCCGTCATCCAGAAATAGCGCGCTTCGAAGCCGCTGGCGGTGCGCGCGAATACATAGGTCTTGGCCTGGCCACTGAGGTTGGTGCTGTAGCGTGCCATCAGCGCCGGATCGGGGCGGCAGGCGTGGACCAAATCGACGCTGGCCAGCGGGATCATCGGCTGTTCGGTGCCGCAGTTGACCCACATGGCGGGACCGGCGATGGCGTCCGGCGGCAGCCCCAGCATCGCGGCCAGCTGCTCCGGTGAGGCGTCCATGCGGCGGTAGCTGGGCGGGTTGGCCGCCAGCGTCCAGCGGCCGGCGACGCGCTGGACCGGGATGCAGCCGGCTGCCATCTCCAGTTCGAAGCGCTCGCCAGCGCCCAGCAGCTCGCTGACCACCTGTGCCGAGCCTAGCGTTGGATGGCCGGCGAACGGCATTTCGTAAGTCGGCGTAAAAATCCGGATGCGCGCGGCGGCCCGCGCCGAGGGCAGCACAAACGTGGTCTCGGACAGGTTGAACTGGCGTGCCACCAGCTGCATGTCGGCGTCCGACAGCAAGCTGCCGTCTTCGATCACGGCCAGTGGATTGCCGCCGAAGGTGGTTTCGGCAAACACGTTGAGGAGTCGGTAGTGCAGGGTCGGCATACAGTGAAGGTCAGGGTTACAGCAGACCGAGGTCGCGCCCCGGCGTGCCGAAGATGTGGTCGATCTGGGCCGGCGTCAGCCAGTACAAGCGGCTGAACAGGCCACCCAGCAGGGCGCGGTATTCGTTCAGCACCGGATAGTCGCGGTTCTGGAACAGCGTTGCCGCGTCCAGCTTGATTTGCTCGCCGCGCACCGCAGCGCCATGCACCGACCCGCCCAGCAGCCAGTAGACGCTGCCGTGTCCATGGTCGGTACCACGGTTGCCGTTTTCGCGGAAGGTGCGGCCAAATTCGCTCAGTACCACGACCACGGTGTCGTTCCAGTCGCTGCCCATCTCTTGCGCGAAGCCGGACAGGCCGCGCCCCAGTTCTTCCAGCCGGCCGGCCAGATAGCCGCTGGCGCCGCCCTGACCGACGTGGGTGTCCCAGCCGCCGACGTCGATGAAGCCGAGGTGGTATTTGTCCTTCATCAGGCGCGCGATGCGGCGCGCTTCCAGCTCGAAACCCTTGGCGCTGATGGCGTTGCGGTTGGCGCCCTCCATCTCGCCGATCATCTCCTTCAGCACCTCGTCGCGCACCATAAAGCCTTCCCGCACTGGCGCCGCCAGTGGTGTGCCTTCGTACATGGCGCTGATCAGGCTGGCCTGACGCGCATCGACGGCCGGCTTGGAGAGTGTGCGCAGCGCCATGTTCGGCACTTGCACGCCGCCTTGCAGGATCAGCGGCAACTGGTCGGTGAAGGCGATGGGCGTGACCTCCTGGAGCGGTCCGCCGCCCAGCACCTGCGCCAGCCGGTTGAGAAAGCCGGAGCCGTAGTCGCGCCGCCCCGTCAGGGCCTGGCCCAGCTCGATGCCGTCCTGCGTCTCGAAATGGCTGCGCGTCAGGTCGTCGGTGCCGGCAAAGGGGATGAAGGCGGCCTGGCCACGCTGGAACAACGGCATCAGGCTGCCCGCCAGGGCCGGGTGCAGGCCCCAGTCCGCATCGAGCGCCAGGGCGCCGCCCGCCTGCCCCCGCCGGGGCCCGGCGATGGACGGCCGGCTCTGG
>JBGSBQ010000365.1:0-4575 GCA_041730475.1 Sphingomonadaceae bacterium | reverse complement strand
CGACAAACGCTTCAGCCCCGCCGCCGCGCTGGCCATCGCCCACGGCATCGCCTCCGCCGCCAGCCAGCTTCACGCACGCGGCATCATGCACGGCGATCTGTACGCCCACAACATCCTGCATTGCACGCAAGGCCGCAGCCTGCTGGGCGATTTCGGTGCCGCCTCGTTCTACGATATCGCTGCCACGAACGCAGAACAGCTGCAACGGCTGGAGGTCCGTGCCTTCGGCTTCCTGCTGGAAGAACTGCTGACACGCTGCGACAGCCCGCCGCCAGCGGCGCTGGCACAACTGCAGGAGGCTTGCGTCCACGCCGACAGTGCGGCACGCCCCCTGTTCGCCAGCATCGCGCAACAGCTGGCAGAACTGCGCTAGTCCATCAGCTCGGGAATCCGGTCGATGGCGCGTTCGACAGCGTCATCGTCACCCACCAGCACTGGCGTCACGACAGGTTTGCGCTTGCGCGGCTTAGGCGCCAGCATTGTGCCTTTGCAGCTGGGCGTACCGCAGCGACAGACGAAGGCACGTTTGATGGCCGGCGTATGGCGGCCGTCATAGACCAGCGGATAGGAGTAACTCAGTTCCTCGCCGGCGTCGATCGGCTGCAAGGAATAGATGTAAATGCGGCCGTCATCCTCGACGGCTTCGCAGTTCGGTTCGCAAGAGTGATTGATATAGCGCGCTACGTTGCCATGATCGCCGCCGTCGATCACGTTGCCGTTGGCGAGGCTGAAGAAGAAGGTATGGTTGTGCGGCCCGCCCTGCGCAGCGGCACGCGCCTGCGCCTCGTCCCACGTAATTTCGCGCCCCTTGTATTCAATGACGCGTTCACCGACGCCGATATCGCGCTGCGCGAACACGCCGCGCCCGTGCACGGTCGAACTGTGGACGCGGTAAGCAGGCGACTTGCGTTGGGGCTTAGTGCTGGTCATAGCTGTCAGTGTGGTGGGTGTGTTTTGATTAGACCACACTCGCCATCGGGATTCAATCGACAGAATGGCGATCTTTGCCCGACGATGAAAAGCGCATCATTCGGATGGGCTCAATCGACAGAGGCATTGGCCTTGCCAATAAGTGTGCAGCCGCATTTAGGTTTGCATCCGTGAACGGCCACCGGAATACCTAAGGCAGTTAGCGTTTCATGAGCAGTAATGATTTTATTGACGCCGTGCGGTGCGCTACCAAGGTAGAACTGGGGGCAGGAGACTGTGCCGCCAAGGCGTACAAACTCCTTACCACTGATGTCGTGCGTCGGCGAACCACTGGTGCCTGGCCTGGAGCTGGTCCATATGGCACAGGTGCCGATGGAGGTGCCGGTTCGCCCGAATGCTTACTATTTCTCGATCGAGAACCGAGGTGAGCGCTACGAGGCGATTATGCGCCCAGCACTTTCTCGGACCTGCATTTGAACCACTTTCACCAGCCTACCATCGCATCATCGGAAGTGGATGAAGCGGATGACTCAGCACGCGTTTGAAGGACAGCTTCAGCAGCAGCAAATGAAAGCCGGCATCTGGGAAGGCGGCAAATACTTCGCGCAGCAGCGCGCGCGGCAGGCCGTGGGCAATCACGCCGTGAGTCACATCGACCCAATCGGCACGCCGAAAAGCTTCCGCCAGTGGGCCGGCATCGGCAGCACAAGGCGTAAATTTATGGTGCAGCTGTATCATCGCGCTGACCTCGTCGCACCAGGTCGGATCGCCGTGCTGGTGCAGCCAGTCGCGCACCAGCACATCGGAGGGCGGCAGGTAGTCGAAGGTGTGATGGGTCCATATGCCCAGATCGTGAAACGCCACCGCAGTCGCGATTTTAGCGATACGGTCGGGACTCTCGGTTGACAGCGCCAGGCAAAAATTCAGTACGCGGTAAGCGTGGTTGCGGTATCCGGGCAAGTCGCGACCGATGGCCTCTGCATGCAGGGCTAGCAGATCGTCAAGCGGCGCCACTTTATTCAGTATCATCGTTGCGCGTCTCCATGGAATGCCCATGCATCCGGTATTGAACTTGGCGCCCCTCAAGTTAGCGAATTTGCCTTGAGTGCTCCCGCTGCAAAACCGGGAGAAAAGTCAGGTCGTGACACAGTTTATCAAGTTTGCCAGCCTGGCTGTGCAAAAAACCAAGATAGCAGTCTCGGTCCCTGGCTAGCAAAGACAAATCACCGCTTGCCCCAATCGGGCGCTGCCAACTCAGCAATTTCCGTACAATCGCCTCGCCAAGAACAACCAAGGAGGCCTCATGCGCACCACCACTCCCCTCGCCCTGCTCGCCGCCCTGATGCTGCTGGCCGGCTGCCAGACCATGACGCCGCAACCTGCGGCCGATGAACCGGCACCGCCGCCGAATCCGGCGTTTGCCGCGGAAATGAACAAGTTCAACGCGCAGTTCCCGAACGACAAGGCGACCCGCTATGAAGACGTGTCGATCAACTACAACAACAATTTGAAACTGGATGAAAAAGGCAATTGTCACGCCCTGTCGCGCCATCCCGTGATCATCATCCTGCTGCTCGATGCGCAGGGCAAGGTCACCAGCACCACGGCCGATGTGCAAAATACCAAGGCCGATTGCTTCCGTCAGGCCTACGCCAGCGCGCAGTTCCCGCCGCCGCCGTTTGCGCCCTACCGGAAACCGATCAAACTCAAGTAACGCACCTTAGGGGTTGCCCGCCTTGGGCGGGCTGGCCCACCGCACGGCCGCACTCATGCGCTTGCTGCGTAGCTGGATTTGTATTTGTGAAAACTATCCACCACCTGACGGTAGAGCTCTTCAGCAGAAATTGTTCTTTGCGCCGGATGAAAAGCATTGATGAACAGGACGCCATTGAAGCAGTGCGCGCGTTCACCTACACGCTCCAGCTCGGGGAATACGTGATGCTTCACGGCCTGAAAGGTCCCGCCGAGTACGACAACGTCAGGTTTGATCAGTTCAATTTGCCGGCGTATATAGGGTGCGTATTCTTTAACATGGGCTGCGAATGAATTCTGGTTGGTGTTAGCCCCGCCCGAACTCTTTTTCATGTTCATGTACGCGATGCTCGGCAGCGCCTGATTGCCGAAGATCCGCGCCAGCCTATAGCTGGGAACTTCGCCCGCATACGTGGTGAGCCCGAATGCCCAACGCCCCACGCGGCGCAATACATTCTTCCGCCACCAGCGACTGTTCGGATTATTCAAGGCCCGGCTTATTTCCTCCACCACGCTTCTTGATACAGGATGCGCAGGTTGGGGTCGATTGGTCTCTTTCAGCACAACCAGAACCTTCAACGGGGCGCTGTTCCACTGCTCAGGCGAGAGGATGCCATCGCGTTCGAACGGCAAGTTATTGGCATGGAATTTTGCTTCCCAGATATCGAGCAGCTCATCATGGCACGCGATTTCAGGGATGAACTCATGGTCCATCTTTCCCCTACGGTCAGTATTGATGGCCAAAATACGTCCCCCAACTAAGCTGCCCGCCAAAAAAAACGCCACCCAGTTTTACTGAGTGGCGTTAGGCGGTAGCCGTTTAGTTCAGCAGATTAACGCTGGTCCAGCGGCTTGACGTCGCGTGCTGGCGAACCAACGAACAGCTGGCGTGGACGGCCAATTTTCTGTTCTGGGTCGGCGATCATTTCGTTCCACTGGGCGATCCAGCCGATGGTACGGGCCATCGCGAAGATACCGGTGAACAGCGAGACTGGGATGCCCAGTGCCGACTGTACGATACCCGAGTAGAAGTCGACGTTTGGATACAGTTTGCGCGAGACGAAGTATTCGTCGTTCAGTGCAATCTTTTCCAGTTCCATCGCCAGCTTGAACAGTGGATCGTCTTGCAGACCCAGCTCTTCCAGCACTTCGTAGCAGGTTTCACGCATCAGCTTGGCGCGTGGGTCGAAGTTCTTGTAGACGCGGTGACCGAAGCCCATCAGCTTGACGCCGGAGTTCTTGTCTTTGACTTGGGCGATGAACGCTGGGATGTTCTCAACCGAGCCGATTTCTTTCAGCATGGTCAGGGCCGCTTCGTTGGCGCCGCCGTGAGCAGGGCCCCACAGGCAGGCGATACCGGCAGCGATACAGGCGAACGGGTTGGCACCCGACGAACCGGCCAGACGGACGGTCGAGGTCGAAGCATTCTGCTCGTGATCCGCGTGCAGGATCAGGATACGGTCCAGCGCGCGCACCAGCACGTCGTTGACTTTGTATTCTTCGCATGGATTGCCGAACATCATGCGCATGAAGTTGGCGCTGTACGACAGGTCGTTGCGTGGGTAGACGAACGGCTGGCCGATCGAATATTTGTAAGCCATGGCGACCAGGGTCGGCATCTTGGCGATCAGGCGGATGGCCGATACTTCACGGTGCTTGGCATCGTTGATGTCCAGCGAATCGTGGTAGAACGAAGCCAGCGCGCCGACGGTACCAACCAGTACCGACATCGGGTGCGCATCGCGACGGAGGCCGCGGAAGAAGAATTGCATCTGCTCGTGCACCATGGTGTGCTTGGTCACGGTGTCGACGAATTCTTTCTTCTCGACCGCGTTCGGCAGTTCGCCGTTCAGCAGCAGGTAGCACGACTCCATGAAGTCGGCGTTCACGGCC
>JBGSBQ010000364.1:0-4583 GCA_041730475.1 Sphingomonadaceae bacterium | reverse complement strand
GCCAGATTCGCGGCCGAAAGGTATCGCAGGGCTTGGAATAAGAGAGTGGAAATGCAGTGATTGTGGTTGCGTACATGATCGTGACACCAATGCTGCGTTAAACATTCTCCGTCGCGGACGTGCGACGCTAGATGTAGGAATTCCCGTCCTTTAGGGCGGGGAGGACGTCAACGTTTGCCTTTCTTGCGCACCACAGCCCTGGCATCATTTTCGAGCACCAGCGTCAACCAGTTCAGCTTGCAATCAGCCGATAAGGTGGGGGCGTTGGGGATGTTTTCCGCGCCGCCGGTGCGCTTCAGTGTGCAGTCCTGCACCGCATAATAGCTGCGTTCACTCAGGTCGCTGAGGAAGTTGAACAGGTCACCCTCGTGCAGTAAATCCATGTGCAGGTTCATGCGACTGCCGCGCAGCACGTAGCCGCCCAGTGCCATGTTGCCTTCGACCCGGACCGGCTGCTGTGGTTCGATTTCATAATTGAGCGGCGGCAGCCGGCGTTGTTCCTGAATCTGGCGGATCTGGTCGACCCAGTTCAGGCGGTTTTCTTCACCGATCAGTCCATTGCTGCGCAGTTCGAGATACTGGGGTTGGAAGTCGCGAATCTCCTGCTTCTCGTTTTCGACCTGCGCGAAACGGGCGTAGGCGGCGTCGCGCGATTGCTGCGCCTGCGTCCGGTTATCGGCCGCATCGTGCAGATACCAGCCGCTGGCGAACACTGCCGCGACGCCGATCCCGGCGGCGCCGGCCAGCGTCACCACCGCCAGCCGTATCAGGGCAAATTCGCGCAGCCAATAGGGCAGCGGCAGCGCGGCCGGGCGCGCTTTCTTCTTGCTGGCCGTGGTGGCGGGAGAGGTACTCATGGATTCCACATCAAGATCAGGGAAAACTTCGGTTTGGTATCACCATCGCTGTTTGCGCTGCCGGCCTTGCCCATCAGCTTGACATTCGAGCGGGTATCCAGCGGCAGCTGCTCGATCTCGACAGTCATGCGCGGTTGGCGGGCCAGAGTCTGGGTGAAGGCATTCATCGTCTCAACGACAGTACGGTAGTTATTTTGCGGCACGGCGATTTCGGCTTCCACGCGCAGGCTTTGCGGTGGCGCGTTCGGAACACCCAGCAGCAGCGAGGACAGTGGCTGGACACTGGCGCCCGGCTGGCCGCCACTCTGGACGCTTGCGCTACCAGCGTTGTCGCCGCGCACACCCGGCAGCGCCACTTTCCAGTCAAGCTGGGTAATCCGCACTTGCGGCACCTGCTCGAGCGCTTCTCCCAGTTTGACCATGATAGGCAAGGGCTGCGGTCCCTGGTTCTGCAGCATGCGTGCCACGGTGACCGCCGCTTTCATACTGATGGTCGGCGCCACGGCCGGCGGCATGGTCGACAGCGCGGCGCGATAGCGGGCATCGTACTGGTCCGCCTCTGAGTACATGCGTTCGGCCGCCCGACTGGCTTGCACGTATTGCCATAGGTTGGTGCTGACCCACACCAGCGCACCCAGCATGATGACGGCGCCGCTGCCATACATGGCCATGCGGGCGCGCCACAGCTGGAAGTAGCGACGGGCCGGCCCCAGCGAGTATTGGCTGGCTGGCGCCTGCTTGCCCAGCAGGCTTAACAGCAGGGTGTCGGCCAGCGCTGCCGGCGTCGCGCCCACCCGCGTGGCGGCCTGTTCCAGCGCGATGAATTGGTAGCGGGTTTCCGGTCCGTCATTGCATAAGTCGGTCAGGCGCGCCAGATCGCCTTGCGGGGCCAGGATCACCGTATGCAGGGCATCGCCACGTCCGATCAGGCGGATGCTGGTCAGGAATTGCTGGGTCTTACCGGTTTCGCGGGCGATATTGACGGGCGCACCATCGCGGTCGAGGGCCGGCGTCAGGCGCGAGAATTTGATCTTCCCATTCAGGAAATAGGTCTGGCGCAGGCCGGCCGATTGCTGTGTCACCAGTAGCAGGTGCTCGTGTTGCACGCCGAGCTTGGGCAGCAGTGGCGTACTCATCAGCGTGGCCGAATACAGGCCGGCCAACGGGCGTTGCAGCAGTTCCAGTGCCTCGATCCACGGCGCCACGACGGCCGGATTGGTCAGCGCGCTGAGCAGGGCGATATCATCCTGACGTCCCTCGGTCGCGCGGCCCTGGATCCAGACATGGCGGTACGGTGTCTCCCGATATTGCTGGACCAGGCGGCGCTGCACCAGCTGGCGTCCGGAGCGTCCCGCGACATGCGGCAAGTTAATGCGCTGAAAATCTTCTTCGATCAGGTCAGCCAATAGATAGGCCGGCGCATAGGGCGCACGGTCCAGGTATTCGATAAACGCATCATGCCCGGCGCGGTCGTTGCTGAACACGGTTCCTGCGCTGAGCTGGCCGCGCTGCCACTGGTAGGCGGTCAGTTGGTCGCTGCTGACATAGAATAAATGTTTGCGAAACATGGCGGCCTCAGGGTTTGATCTTGCTGATGGTGTCGTAGATCGGCCCCAGCACCGACAGCATGATCCAGCCCAGCAGCAGCCCCAGTACCACCGTCATCGCCGGTTCGATCATGGACTGGACTTTTTCGATCATTTCCTTGACTTCGCGATTGTAAAAATAGGTCACGTTGCGCAGCGCGCCGTCCAGCGAGCCGGTGGCTTCCCCCACCTTCAGCATGCGGATCACCAGCGGCGGGAACATGCCTGTGTTCTGGAATGCGGCGGTGATGCCCTGGCCTTCGGAAATCAGCTGGCCGGCCCGCCGCAGTCCAGCGGCCACCATGCGGTTGCCGACGATGCCTTCGGACAGGCGCAGGCATTCGAGGATGGTGATGCCGGACGCATACATCAGTGCGAAAAAGGTGGCGAAGCGGGCCAGGATGATTTTGTGCTGGACCGGACCAATCATCCAGATGCGCAATTTGAATGCATCGAAACTGTAGCGCGCCGCCTCGCTGCGCGCCAGCCAGGCCTTGAACACGAAGAAGCCGAGTACCGGTATGGCCAGCAGCACATACCAGTAATGGATGAAAATATCCGACACAAAAATCAGCGCCTTGGTGTGGAACGGCAGTTCATTGCCCATGTTCTTGATGAAGGCGGTCAGTTGCGGTACCAGGTAGATCATCAGGAAGAACACCACGCCGAGGATGACGACCCCGACAAAGAGCGGCTTCATGATAATTTTCTTCGACTGCGAGGCCAGTTCGTCCTGCCACTTCAGGCTGTCCGACAGGTTGAGGAACACCTCGGCGATCTTGCCGGTGCGTTCGCCGGCGGTGATCAGGCTGGTAAACGTGGCATCGAACACGTCCGGATAGGCGGACAGCGCGGTCGAGAGTTGCTGGCCGCCCTCGATATTTTCGATCAGGTCGGTGACGATTTCGCGGAAGCGCGGGTGGTCCATGCTATCACGCAAATCGTTCAAGCCTTCCAGGATCGGCACGCCGGCCCCGGTCAGCTGTTCCATCTGGAAGCAGAAGTTGATCAAATCCTTGCGCGTGACGTCACGGCGGCCGCCCAGCGCCGCCGCTTTCTGCTTGCTGACCTTGCAGTCGATCAGATCCAGCCCCATGCGGTGCAGACGCAGTTCCAGGTCCGGTTCGTTGAGCGCGTCCATATTGCCCGGCAACACTTGGCCGGTGGCATCCATGGCGCGGTACAGGTATTGGGGCATCAGCTCAACCTGTCCGTCAAATCGACCACGCGCGATACTTCTTCCAGCGTGGTCACGCCTTCCAGCACGCGCCGCACGCCGTCGTCGACCAGCGAGTGGAAACCGCCAGCCTGGGCTGCATTCTTCAGTTCACGCGACGAGGCGCGCCGCGCCACCAGTTCATCCAGCGCCGCCGTCATCTTCAGCAGCTCGATGATGGCGATGCGGCCCTTGTAGCCCTGATGGGCGCAGCGGTCGCAACCGACGGCGCGGTAAATGGTACGCGGCGTGTCATCTTCGGCGGGCAGGCCCAGCAGGCGGCGCTCCAGCTCATCGGCGGTGAACGCTTCGCGGCAGTGCGGGCACAGCCGGCGCACCAGGCGCTGGGCCACGATGCCGATGATGTTGCCCGCCATGATGTCCGGCACGATGCCGATGTCGAGCAGGCGCGAGACCGAGCCGATGGCGGAATTGGTGTGCAGCGTGGAATACACCTGATGGCCCGTCATGGCGGCCGAAAACGCCATTTCCGCCGTTTCCTTGTCGCGAATTTCGCCCACCAGGATGATGTCCGGGTCTTGCCGCATCATCGAGCGGATGCCTTCGGCAAAGCCCATTTTGGCCGATTCGTTGACCGAGGTCTGGCGGATCATGTTCATCGGGTATTCGATCGGATCTTCCAGCGTCATGATGTTGACGCTCTCGGTATTGATGTGATTGAGGATCGAGTACAAGGTGGTGGTCTTGCCGGAGCCGGTCGGGCCGGTCACCAGGATCACGCCGTCGGGGCGGGCAATCATCAGCTTCAGCAGGTTCAGTTCGGTCTCGCCGAGGCCGAGGCCATCCAGCGGCACGATGCCTTTCTGGCGGTCGAGTACCCGCAGCACAAAGTTTTCGCCGTGCTGGGTCGGCTGGGCCGACGCCCGGAAGTCGATCTGGCGCATGTGTAATTTGATGGTAAAA
>JBGSBQ010000363.1:0-4585 GCA_041730475.1 Sphingomonadaceae bacterium | reverse complement strand
AAGGGCGCACTGCCGCGTGGCGTCTCGTCCATCGCTCCCGATGAGACTTCTGGCGGTGTCAGCAACGCGCTGCCGGTGTATAGCCAGGTCGACCGCAGTACCTATCCGCTGGCCGTCAGCAGCGGCGCTCAGCGCGTGGTGCTGGGCGCCGACCTGAACGCCGTGTTCAAGCTGCCCACGGTGACGGTCGATACGGCGCAGGTGAACACCCAGCAGGACGCCAAGCGACTGGTGTGGACCGGCCCGGCCACGCTGGTGGCGCAAGCGGCCCAGCCACTGCCGCTGCCGGCCTACGCCAGCACTGCCGGAGCGCTGCAGTTTGATGTTATTGTGTCATCCGCGCCGCAGGGGACGGTCAGCATCGGCATGCAGCAGGGCGGCGGCAAGGGCGTCGCGCTGGAGGCCAGCGCGCTGTTCCAGACGCTGGCCGGCAAGGGCAAGCAGCAGGTGACGATCCCGCTGGCCTGCTTTGCCGAGCGGGGGCTGACGCTGGAGGCACTCGATGTGCCGTTCAGTGTTGCCGCCGACGGACCGTTCGCCGCGTCGTTTGCCAACATCCAGATCGTTGGCGGGGCGGCGACGCAAGCGGGTGCGCTGGCGTGCGGCGTCTTTAAATAATCACAGGAGATTTATACGTATGGAACACACTTCCCAGGCCGTGCACGTCGCGCACGATGCATCGGGCGCGGCCCGCAACAATACCGGTCCGCTGGTCATCGTCACCATCCTGTTCTTCATGTGGGGCCTGCTGACGTCATTGAATGATGTGCTGATCCCGCACCTGAAGGCGGTCTACACGCTGACCTATGTACAGGCCATGCTGGTGCAGTTCTGCTTCTTCGGCGCCTACTTCATCGTCTCGCTGCCGGCCGGGATGTTGATCAAGAAGATAGGCTATCAGAATGGCGCGGTGGCCGGCCTGACCATCGCCGCCGGTGGCTGCGCGCTGTTTTATCCGGCCGCGACCAGCGGTTATGCGCTGTTCCTGATCGCCTTCTTCGTGCTGGCAGGCGGCATCACCATCCTGCAGGTGGCGGCCAATCCGTATGTGACGGTACTGGGTGATGCGCAGACCGCGTCCAGCCGGCTGACGCTGACACAGGCCTTCAATTCGCTCGGCACCACGGTGGCGCCGACGCTGGGTGGCTTGCTGATTCTGGGCGGCGGCGTGATGAGTTCGGCTGATCTGGCCCAGCTGGCGCCGCAACAGGTGGCGGCGTACCACGCGACGCAGGCGGCGGCGGTGCAAGGGCCGTATCTGGTGCTGGCGGCGGCCTTGCTGGCGCTGGCCGTGCTGTTCGCGCTGGCCAAGCTGCCCAAGATCGTCGATGCCGACAGCGGCGTCGCGGTCGGCTGGGGCGAGGTGCTCAAGCAGCGTCATCTGGGGCTGGGCGCGCTCGGGATTTTCCTGTACGTGGGCGGCGAAGTCAGTATCGGCAGCTTCCTGATCAACTTTATCGGTGAGCCGCAGATTGCCGCGCTGGCGCCGGCCGATGCCGCGCACTTCGTCAGCTACTACTGGGGCGGCGCAATGGTGGGGCGCTTTATCGGCTTTGCCGTGATGCGCACGGTGAGTCCGGGCAAGGCGCTGGCCTTCAATTCGGCGGCGGTGATCGCTTTGGTGCTGACGGCGATCTTTACTCATGGTAGTTTAGCAATGTGGGCTATTATTGCTGTAGGCCTGTTTAATTCCATCATGTTCCCGACCATTTTCAGCATGGCGCTGAACAAGCTGGGACCGATGACGGGGCAGGGCTCAGGCTTGCTGTGCATGGCCATCGTCGGCGGCGCGCTGGTGCCGTTCGGGCAGGGCCTGCTGGCCGATGCGATCGGCCTGCAGTGGTCGTTCTTCGTGCCGGCCGCATGCTATACCTTTATTCTGTACTTCGGCTGGAAATACGCCGATATGTACCAGGACGCCCAAGCAGCGTAACGGTGTCTCCTAGTAGTCTTCAAGCTCCCTGCACGGGAGCTTTTTTTTGGGTCCGGGGCAGCGCGATGCTGCCTCAGGCCAGCTTGAAGAAGGCGATTTCTTCGCTCAGGCGTTGTGCCTGCTCGGACAAGGTGGCCGAGGCGGCAGCCGTTTCTTCGACCAGTGCCGCATTCTGCTGGGTCGATTGATCCAGCGTGTCGACCGCGCTGCCGACTTGCTTGATGCCGCTGCTCTGTTCATCGCTGGCGCGCGAAATCTCGCCCATCAGACTGTCGATCTTGCGGGCATTCTCGACGATGGAGTGGATGGTGCGACCCGCTTCTTCGGCCACGATACCACCGGCATTGACCTGTTCCAGGCTGGCGTTAATCAGTTCCTTGATCTCCTTGGCGGCGCTGGCCGAGCGGTGTGCCAGATTGCGCACCTCGGTCGCGACGACGGCAAAGCCGCGTCCCTGTTCACCGGCGCGGGCCGCTTCGACGGCCGCGTTCAGCGCCAGGATATTGGTCTGGAAGGCGATGCCGTCGATCACCGAAATGATCTCCACGATCTTTTTCGACGAGGACTGGATGCCCGCCATGGTGCTGACCACCTGGGCGATCACCTCACCGCCGCGGGTGGCGGCAATCGCATTGCTGTTGACGATGACGGCGGCGTTATCGACGGCCTCATTGCTGTTCTTGATGGTGGCTGAAATCTGCTCCATGCTGGCCGCCGTTTCTTCCAGGTTGGCGGCATTGTCTTCGGTGCGGCTGGACAGGTCGGACGATGCTGATGCAATCTCCTCGCTGGCGACCTGCACATTGGCCGAGCTTTCGATGACGATGGCGGCGATATGGCGCAGGCTGGCCTGCATCTGTCCCAGCGTGACCATCAGATGCGCCGCTTCATCGCTGCCCCACGGGGTCGGTGCGGTAGTCAGGTTGCCCTTGGTGATCTGTTCCAGATGGCCCGAGACTTCCTGCAGCCCGCCCATCATCACCTTGTAGAAGGCCAGCAGCAAATAGCCTGCGACGGCCACGCACAGCAACGCGATCCCCAGTTCCAGCCACAGCGCGCGAGTGATGCGATCACTGCGCGCTTGCAGCCGCAGGTCTAGTTCCTTGCTGACTTCTTCAATCAGCGCCAGCCCGGCATCGGCCGCGCGGTTCGATGTGGCCAGATAGCTGGCGCTATCAGTGCTCAGCGTGGCGCCCAGCAACTGGCTGCGCACCAGTTGTCGCTGAGCCTGAACGGCGTCGATCAATGGCTTGATGTCGAGCTTGGCGGCGCTGGGATCGCCCTTGATGCCCTGCTCATAAGCGTTCTCGATTTCGCCCTTCAACTCTTGCTGGATGGCCATGTCTTCCAGCAGCGTATCGCGTTCCAGCGGCGACAGCGCATTATCTTTCATGGCGATCACGCCGCTGCCGCGCAGGCGGGTAGTGATCTCCCACAGACTGAGGCCACGCACCACGGCGATATTCATCATGTGGAAGGTGTCGAGATCCGGATCCAGTGTCAGCTGTGAACCGTCGGCCACGGCGCGGTTCAGCTTGAGCAGCGCATCGATGTAACGGTTGTGCAGCACAAAGGTGGTTTCGCTGTCGGCGGCCAGCGGCGTACGTTGCAATTGCTCGTGTAACTGATTGGCTGACTGGAAAGCATCTTCGGCCTTGAACTCCTTGCCGTACAGCGCGTGCTGGCGTTGCATCAGTGCGAAGCTTGCCTGTTCCTGGGTCTGCAGTTCGCTGATCTGGGCCGAGTTGGTCGTGGCCGACAGGCGGCGCGCGTGCGCGGCCTTGATCAGGTGCACGATGTTGGACGAGTATGCCAGGCCTTCACGTTCGCTGTTGGCGATGTCGGTCTGGCTGTGCGCACTGGTCCACAGGAAATACAGGGCCAGTACCAGCGGCGTCAGGAAGGCCAGCGAAATGCAGATGGACTTCGCCTGAAAGTTGATTTTGCGGAATAACCGAACCCCGGGCGACAGCCAGCCGTGATAGCGGAAGTAGTCACCAAAACCGTCATTGCTGCGGGAGGTGCGACTGGCCGGCGATGGCTTGCTGTGTTCAATGGCTAACATTGTTTCCTTAATAAAGAATGCAATAAATAACGCAAATAAAACGATTTAATTAATTTTAGATTGATCGATTCCTTTTGGCAACAAATTTCGTTGTTTTTCCTAGATTTGTGGTGTATTTTTATTGCTTTTATGAAATGTTGTCGGGCGGGTCGTGCGGTGGGAGCGAACGCCGCGCGGAAGGCGGCGCTCGGAGGGCGTCCCTATGTCTTTCGTCGGGCAATCAGGAGTAGTGGGGGGGGGGCGTCGTGTGTTGCGTCGGGCAGCATGGCGACATCGCGTCGTCGTGCCGCCGTTTTGTGATCCGGGCGCCGATATTGCGTTGGCCTGGCTGCGCTTGGTGCTGATGCTGGCCATCACCCCAGCGCAAAGCCGGGGTCAGACCCGGCGGGACTCGGCGTCCCCGTCTGACCCGAATGCCGCTAAGTTACCGTGAAAGCCAGCTGCTGTATGCGCGCACCTGTCCCTCCCGCCTACAGGCAAGATCGGTACTGCCGCCCGGCCCGACCCCTCGGATGTGGCGGCGTGCTACATGCTGGCGGTGGCCGGGCGGTCAACGTCCGGCCATTTACCTATTGCACGTAACTGTT
>JBGSBQ010000362.1:0-4596 GCA_041730475.1 Sphingomonadaceae bacterium | reverse complement strand
CCCCCCCCCGCCCCCCCCCCCCCCGCGGGCGGGCCCGCCCGGCCCCCCCCCCCCCCCCCCCCACGAACTGGGGGACTTAACGGCATTACCCTTGAGGGGGGGGCGCGCGAACGGCTGGCAATCAAGGCCGTTTGCAGCTGGTTCATGCTCTTAAGCGTCGCCAGCCCAGCATCAGGCCCGTCACCGACAGCGCCGCGCCGCACAGGCACAGCGCAATCACCAGAGCGTCCCACACCGGACGATGCCGGATCAGCCACGGAAAATCGAGCCGGTGCATGGCGTTAAATAACCAGCGATAGGTGCGGCTGTTGCTGTCGGCATAGCCAAGCAAGTGGCCGCTGGCTGCTTCAAGGTAGAAACTGGTTTGTGCAGTGTCGGAAAAATCGACCCGCACCACCGGTAACGGTTCATCATCATGATGGCGATAGTAGTAGAGATCACCCTCGTTCAACCAGGCGCTGCCGGCGACGTCAACACCTGGTCGCAGGCCACTTGCGGCGGCCACCAAGCGTGCCATCGACAGCGTGACGGCAGACCCATCGTGCGCCCGCACCAGCGTACTGGCAGCGCCGTCGGCCCGGTACAGTCGCCAATACCCTGTACCGGCAAAGCGCAGGAATTCAACTTCCAGGATCGCCCCCGGTTGTTTGGCCAGTAATTCGGCCGCCGAGATCGTCAGTTCGGCGCCGCCCAACTCTCCGCCGGCGATCGTCAGCTGGTCAGTACGGGTGATGCCAGCTGCTCCGAACAGGGCAAAAGGATTGACCGACAACCAGCCGCTGAACAACCAGGTCAGTGCCGCCACTCCCACCACCGTGCCGAGCAGATGGTGCCAGCGTTTCCAGCCCTGGTAGGGGGTGATGCGTCCGCCCGCATAGCGGCGCCGCAGGCGCAGGCGCAGGATGCCGATCACCATGCCCGACAGTACCATGCCGAAGGCGGCCGCCGAGGTCCACATCACGGCCAGCCGCCAAGGTTCGCGTGCGCTGCGCAGCGGTGTGAAATAGATCCAGTGAATGACCGAGCCGGCCCAGTTCCACAGGCGCTCGGCGCGCGCTGTATCACGCACGACTTCCCCTGTGTGGGAGGAGATGTACAGCATGCTGCCGGCGGCGTCATCGAGTTCGACGCGGTACAGCGGCCGATGCGTATCGAGCCCGCCCAGACTCCACTGATCGCGCTCGATTTTCTCGCTGGCGCGCACCGCGCCCGGACGCATGCTTTGCGCTGCACGTGCCGCCTCCGCTGCCGATACCGGTGCCCGCAGCTGAGCGCTGTCGGCCCACACCGCATACCATTTGCCGGCCTGGAAGAACAGGTAGGCAGGCCGCGGCCCCGTCAGCGTCGTGAGGTTGGCAAGGCGGACGGACTCGGGCGCCCCTTGCGCTCCGCTGGCCTGCCAGGCGCGCGCCGCCGAGACTTGGACCTGCCCGGCAATCAGCGGCTTCAGCGCGGCGCGGCGTTCCGCGTTGCTCAGTTGCGGATAGGGGACATACAGCATCACCACGCCGGAGGCGAACCACAGCAGCACCAGCACGCCGATGCCGATGCCGAGCCAGCGATGAATCAGGTACAGCGTGCGCAGTGGGCGAAATGTCATGCGCGCACCGTCAGAATTTGAACTCGGCCGTCAGCTCGACATGGCGTGGGTCGCCAAGGTTCACTTGCGTGCTCGTATAGGCGGTAGTCGCATATACCCGGTCAGTCAGGTTGCGCAGGTTGGCGCGCACGGTCAACTGGCGGTTCGCCTGCCAGGCCACGCTGGCGTCCAACACCGTGTAGGCCGGCAGCGCCATGGTGTTGCCATTGTCGGCGTAACTCTTGCCGACGTAGCGCGTGCCGATACCGCCATGCCAATCGGCGACACCGTAGGCCAGCCACAGGTTCGCGACCTGTGCGGCGACATTCGGTGGCCGCTTGCCGGCATACGATATGCCGCCGGCGTCGCGCAGTTGCTCGAACTGCGCATCGACCAGTGCGAGATTGGCGTTGATGCGCCAGCCGCGGCCAAGCACCAGACTAGTCGACACCTCGGCACCGCGCGAGGACTGGCTGCCGCCCTGAATCGAGACGCTCGGATGGACCGGGTCGCGGGTGATGATGTCGCTCTTTCTGATCCGGTACAGCGCGGCGGTCCATTCGCCCAGGCCGTCGGCAAAGCTGCCCTTGATGCCGGCCTCTACCTGCTTGGCCTTGGTCAGTGAAAACTTGCTGTTGGCGAGGTTGAGGGACAGCAGGCTGCCGATCGGGTCGCTGCCGGTGCTGGCCTGCGCATACAGGGACGTTTGCGCAGTGGCCCGGTAGGTCAGGCCCAGCCGCAGCGCGGTGCTGGCCAGATCGGCATCGAAGCTGGCGCCGCTGCTGCCGCTGGTGCGCGTGTAGCGGTAGGCGTCATGGCGCACACCGGCGACCAGTAACAGCTGTTCGCTGAGGTCGTAGGCATCTTCGGCATACACCGCCCGGGCCCGCGTCTGCGAGCGAAAGTTGGGTGTCGCGGTGATACCTTGCGGTGCGAACGTGCCGGGATCAAAGCCTTGTAGCGCAACCGAGTCGCTGCCATCAAAGCCATTGCTGTCATGGCGGAAATCGATGTTCGACAATTCCCAGCCTGCCACCAGACGGTTGCCCTGGCGCGCATAGGCCGCTTCGATCCGGTTACCGACCTGGCGCTGGTGATGATAAATTTCGCCAAAGCTGTAGCGATCGACCTGGCGCGTCGCCGTGTTGTAGGCGTACTCCTCGGCATCTCGCCAATGGCGCTTGGCAGTGAAGTAACTGACTTCCTCGCGCAGCTGCAGGTCCGGGCTGGCTTGCCAAATGGCTCGGCCGAGAACGCGCTCGTCGATGTAATGAATGTCCGCGTCCTTGACATTGTAGTTACGCTCGCGCAGGGCCGGGTCGATGGCGCCGTTGACGAGCGGGGTGCCCCAATACCGGGTCGGCTTCTGGTCGTTGTGGTCGAGCTGGAATTCCAGGCGCAGATCGCTATGTGGATCGAAGCGGACACTGCTCATGAACTTGGTCGATGCTGACTCGCCGCGGTCGATGAAGCCTGCGCTTTTTTCGTTGTAGGCATCGAGGCGAAATGCGCCCGCCGCGCCGAGCGCGCCGGTCGCGCCGAGGCCGGCGCGCCGCGTATCGTGGGCACCGATCCCGAGCAGCGCTTCAGCGCTCGCCGTCGCCATGGGCGCTTTGCGGATGGCGTTGATGGTGGCGCCGGTGGTGCCGCTACCGCTGATGACGGAACCGGCACCGCGCAGCACCTCGATGCGCTCGTAGCCCCAGGTATTCGAGGGATCGGTGGCGGTACCGGCGCCAACCAGCATGTGCTGGCCGTCGATCAGGACGCCGACCGAATTGTTGCCGGTGAAGCCGCGTGCCGAGTAGGCGACTCCGCCATCGCCCTGCGTTGCAATATTGGTCAGGCCGGTGGTGCGGGTGATCGCATCGCCCACGTTGACATCGCCGCGCTGGCGCATGGTGTCCGCGTCGACGCTTTCGACACTGGCGGGCAGATCGCGGACGCTCAGCTTGAGGCGGCTGCCGGTCGCGCTCGGGTTGTTGAGCTCAAGGTCGGGACGCTGGCTGGTGGCGACGATCGTCACGGTCGCGATGTCATTGTCGGCCGCCGGAGCGGCGTCGGCAAGCGCTACGGGACTGAGCGCGAGCATGCAAGAGCTGATCGACGTGTAGGTACTAAATTTCATGCTGACTCCAGGGTGAATGTCACAAGTTGCCTATTCGGGCGCATAGGGGGGGCAGGGCGCAGCGTGTCAATACGGCTGGGATTCAGATGCACGACCACGGGATGCGCCGATGAATTCTGGTGATACCAGTCTGGTGGCTCCATACAACGAGCGTGGCCAAGTGGATCGGACTGTATGTCGTTTAATTCTGACCGTCAGGTTATTTACGGTTGCACCTGCCTTCCGTACGTTACGGGGGTGTTACAGGCGCGTTACCGACCTAATTTGAGGATTTATTAGAGGTACTTCTGACGTTATTCGGCTACCAGCTTGCTGGCCCGCGCAGCGGTACGCCTCCCCAGGAAATCGATACGTTGGAGATGTCCTCTTGGGGGGATTAGTGCGCCGGGCGACAGATTTTTGTGAGTTTGATAGGCTTGCTCGCCGATGCTACGGCGAGAATCCAAGCGGTGTGGATGACGCTAATCTCATCAGCGAGCGCACTGGCAGCGAGCTTGGACGAAGAGGATCGATCAAGTCACGTTGGTGGTCGTGCTTGAGAAGTGCGCAGTGGACTATTGGGATTTGAAGCGTTTGATGGGCTGTACTACACCCATACAGCTTAGCTGGTAGAGCCATGACCGCCAACAACGGCAATGTGGAGTCGACTCTGAACGGAATGCAGGCATCTGCGTACGCCGCGAGAACGGCGGGAGGGGAGAGGAGCGCTCATTGCTTACCGACGACGTCCTCACACTGGCACAGGGCCGGCGTGAATTCTGGACGTCGTCGTGGTTGGTTTAACGACTTTGCGCCTTGCTCTTGACGTTCAGTTCCAGCTTGCCCGTTTCTGGATCGAGGAAGTCGCGGTTGTCGGTGCAGGCCCATTCTTGCGGCTCGTTGCGGCGCT
>JBGSBQ010000361.1:0-4603 GCA_041730475.1 Sphingomonadaceae bacterium | reverse complement strand
GGACGAAGGCGCCGGGATCGACCTCGACCAGGGTGCTGGCGACCAGGGCCTGATGTTTGGCTATGCCTGCGACGAAACCGCCGAGCTGATGCCGGCCGCGATCCACTACGCGCACCGTCTGGTCGAGCGCCAGTCGCAACTGCGCAAGGATGGTCGTTTGCCATGGCTGCGTCCAGACGCCAAGTCACAGGTCACGCTGCGCTACGTGAATGGCCGTCCGGTTGCGGTCGACACGGTCGTACTGTCGACCCAGCACGCGCCGGAAATGCAGCACAAGCAGATCGAAGAAGCCGTCATCGAAGAGATCATCAAGCAGGTGCTGCCGCGCGAATGGCTGCAGAACACCCGTTATCTGGTCAACCCGACTGGCCGTTTCGTCATCGGCGGCCCGCAAGGTGACTGTGGCCTGACCGGCCGCAAGATCATCGTCGACACCTACGGCGGCGCCAGCCCGCACGGCGGCGGCGCGTTCTCCGGCAAGGATCCATCGAAAGTCGACCGCTCGGCCGCCTACGCGGCCCGCTATGTGGCGAAGAACGTGGTCGCTGCCGGTCTGGCGCGCCAGTGCCAGGTGCAGGTCAGCTACGCCATCGGCGTGGCCAAGCCGATCAATATCACGGTCTACACCGAAGGCACCGGCGTGATCCCGGACGACCAGATCGCCGAACTGGTGATGGCGCACTTCGACCTGCGTCCGAAAGGCATCGTGCAGATGCTGGACCTGCTGCGTCCGATCTACCAGAAGACCGCCGCTTACGGCCACTTCGGCCGCGAAGAGCCGGAATTCACGTGGGAGCGCACCGACAAGGCCGCCATCCTGCGCGAAGCAGCCGGCCTGAAGTAATCCAGTAGGCAGCCTCGGCTGCCATGGCCCCCTGCCAACGCCCCGCCATCGTCAGATGCGGGGCGTTTGTTATTTGGGCCGTGGCGGCGGCGGTGGCGGCGGCTTCAGCGGCAGCAGCCGGCGCCAGTAGTCATCTTTGTTCATGGGAATTCTCCGGAAGCTTGGGGACCATGCGGGCCCGGTCCACGCTGGCTTGCGCTCGTTGGCGGATGCGCGCCGTCAGCAACACATCATAGTCCGACTTTTTGATTTCCACACGGTATCTTTCTCGCAGAGCCAGCAAGCGCTTTTCAAAGTCGGCCACCGGGAATTGCGCGTTGATTTTCATGCGCACCAGCAGCGTGCCGATGTCGACGCCCAACGCCGCCAGCTCGGAAGCGGCGGCGGCATGTTGTTTGACCTTGTCGACCACATTCAGTTGCTTCGAGATGATGGCCAGCAGCGCACTGGCCGACGTAAACACGGGCCAGAGAAAAGTATAGTCGGCACTGCGCCAGAATACGAGGCCGGCCAGCGCCGCGCCTGCGGACGAGATCGCCACGGTGATCTTGGTCGCGCTATCCAGCCATACCCAGCGCGCCAGCAAGGCCTTCTCGATTTCTTCGGTGTAGTTGGCGTGATAGAGCAACTGGTGGGTTTCATTCCAGATTGCATCGCGGGGGTCGCTTGCCATGCTGGGATCCTGGCCAAAATCCCACTATAGATGCGCGGCACGGCACGCCCCTTGCGCTGGCGCAGCGCTAGTCGGCGTGGCGCAGGTGGTAGGCGTGGCGCAGCAGCCACGGCTGGCCCGGCAGGCGGGTCTGACGGCTCAGCGTCAAGATCCCGGCGCGCCGCGTCAGCACGCTGCGCACCTCGACGTCCTGGCCGTTGTCCTGACCACGGCCCTCGGCCACCAGCGTCAACTCCTGCGCGGCGCCGCTGCGCGATTCGGTGACCCGCTGCGGCGCAGCGTTGCCGTCGATGCTGAGTTGCGTGCCAGCGTTGCCAAGCTGCCAGTCCTGGCTGGAGTGCACCGTCTTGCCGGGGCCATCGTCATAGCTGAGCTCGACCCGTAGCGCAGCATCGCGGACGCTGATGCTGGCGCTGGTGGGCAGGATCACCCGCTGGTCGTTGCCATAGTCGCGATAGTCCAGCGTGCCGTGCCAGCTGCCGGTCAGTGCCGCCTCGAACTGTGCCGGGGTGACGGCCGGCGGCAGCGCTTGCGCCACGTCCCGCACCGCATCGCGCCCCGCCAGCAAATCCGCATAGGTGGGCGTCACCACCACGTCGGCGGCCACGCCGCGGCGTGGTGCAGCGTGCAACACCGTACTGCGCTGCCAGGCATTCGGGATCCGCACCTTGAGCCCGCTGTTGGGCAAGGTCAGCAGGAAAATCGTGCCGGCCGTGACGCCCTCGGCGCTACCGGCCGTGTCCTCGCCGACCAGCCGCGCGTGCGCGCCCTGTTGCAGCAAGCCGATGGCGTGGGTGGCGGCCGAGGCGTTGCGCGGACCGGTCAGGATGGTCAGGCGGCCGCGATAGCCGTCGGCCGCCGGTGGCTGCGCTACCACGCTGGCATCGGCATGGCCGCGGCGCGGCAGGCGCTGCCACCAGCCGTCGGCGCTGCGGCGGAACTCGCTGGCCGGTGGCTGGAACAGGGCGTCGCGGTCACCCCAGGTGGCGATGTATTGCGGCAGGTCGCCATAGCGGATGGTTTTCAAGCGCGCCGGCTGCGACCACGTGAAGCGTTGCGGCAGCAGATAGCGTCCCAGTGCGATCGCGGCCTCATCCGAGCCGCCGCCGTTGGAACGCAGGTCGAGGATCAGGTCGGTCGTGCCGGCCGCCTTCATGGCCTTGAAGTAGGCGCCCAGATAAGCGTCGGCATCGACCGGATTGCGGTAGTTGACGAAGCTGTCGAGGCGCAAATAAGCCCGCTGGCCATCGAGTTGCCAGCGTACATCCTTGTAAAACTCGGCGCGCCATGCGGCGCCCGTGGTCGGCAGCGCGCTCCATTGCTGCAGCGTGATCGGTGCCAGCGTGGCCTGTTGCAGCTGCTCGGCGCCGGGCGCTTTCCACGTCAGTTCCCAGCGCGGCGCGAAGCCGTAGAAGGCCGGCCAGTATTCGTTCAGGTCGTCCCCGGCGAGGTCGCTGTCGGCCGCCAGCTTGGCGTCGATCGCATGGCTGGCGTCGCCATCGTAGGCCACCGCACGGCCCAGCGTGGTCAGGATGTGCGGCAGCGGGCGGCCGTTGATGGCGGTGATTTCGCTACCAGCGGGCGGGGCGCCGGGCTGGCCATCGTTGGCGCTGACGATCATTCGGCCTTCGATCAGCTGGAAGCGCAGCGGCAGATGGGTCGGCTGCTCGCGCCGATAGGTGGATAGCGCGTCGGATGCTTCCGGCTTGGTATGGTCGCAATGGATCTCGGCCAGCATCAGTGCCAGCGCTTGCCACAGCGCCAGTTCGCTGAGCGGCGCGCTGGCGCTGGCCTGCAGGCGCGCGAACGCGGCATCAATATCGGCATGGTTGCGGTAGCGGTACAAGCCGGGATGGATGGTTTCCAGTGCGCGCCGCAGCAGCGCGACATCGGCGCTAGCTTGTGCTGCGCTTAGCGTGCGGGCCACATAAGGCGTGGCGGGCGGCGTGGCGGGCGGCATGGCAGGGGCAGCGCAGGCCGGGCCCAGCAGGCAAACGGCCAGCAACACAGGAATTTTCGCAACCATGGGGCCGTCCTTGATCAGTACGCCAGAGCTGTCAATGTAACAAATCATGGTGCCGGGCGGGACGGCAATAGCTGGTCAGCGCAGCGTGGCGGCGTGACCCGCTATTGCGTTATTTTTTCTGAATTCTGGCAGCGGTGGTGCTAAAATGCCGGTTCCGAGGAGCGTTGCGACGAATCGCCCGATTCGCCAGGCTCGGAATCTGCAACCGCGCTCACGTTACTTTTTTCAACACTGAAAGGAGGGCGTGATGAACGCCGTACTCAAATCCGTACCAGACTACCTCGTCGCCGATATCTCGCTGGCTGCATGGGGCAACAAAGAAATCAAGATTGCTGAAACTGAAATGCCGGGCCTGATGGCGATCCGTGAGGAATTCGCTGCCACCCAGCCGCTGAAGGGCGCGCGCATTACCGGTTCGCTGCACATGACGATCCAGACCGCCGTGCTGATCCAGACGCTCGAAGCGCTGGGCGCGCAAGTGCGTTGGGCCTCGTGCAACATCTACTCGACCCAGGACCACGCCGCTGCCGCCATCGCTGCCGCCGGCACCCCGGTGTTCGCGGTCAAGGGCGAAACCCTGGACGAATACTGGGATTACACCCACCGCATCTTCGAATGGCCAGCGGACGTCGCTGGCGTGCCGGTGTATTCGAACATGATCCTCGACGACGGCGGCGACGCCACCCTGCTGCTGCATCTGGGCGTGCGCGCCGAGAGCGATATCTCGGTGCTGGACAACCCGGGTTCGGAAGAAGAAATCTGCCTGTTCAACGCCATCAAGGCGCACCTGGCCAAGGATGCCACCTGGTACTCGAAACGTCTGCCACAGATCCTGGGCGTGACCGAAGAAACCACCACCGGCGTGCACCGTTTGTACCAGATGCACAAAGAAGGCAAGCTGGCCTTCCCGGCCATCAACGTCAATGACTCGGTCACCAAGTCCAAGTTCGACAACCTGTATGGCTGCCGCGAATCGCTGGTTGACGGCATCAAACGTGCCACCGACGTGATGATCGCCGGTAAAGTGGCCGTGATCGCCGGTTATGGTGACGTCGGCAAG
>JBGSBQ010000360.1:0-4619 GCA_041730475.1 Sphingomonadaceae bacterium | reverse complement strand
GCATCATCCAGCGCCAGCAGTGCTGGCGGTTCGGTGTGACGGAGCTGGCCAGGTAATGAAACAGCCCCAACTCTGGAGCGACGAACTTGATTTCCGTCGCTCGGTGCTGCGTGTGATCCTGCTGATTGTGATCGCGTTTTGCACCTTCGCCGCGTTCGCCAACTTCCGTGCTGGCAATACCTTATTTGCCAGCATCGAACTGACGCTGGTCGCCTTTTCCGGCGCCTTGCTGGCGATTCACAACACCACCCGCCGCCTCAATGTATGGTCGGCGCTGTTCCTGTTGGCCTGTTTCAACACGGTGATCGCCGGTGTTTACCTGTTGCCGATCCGGGCCGCACTGTATAACTGGATGGGGGTGGTGCTGGTACTGTCGTACCTGCTGCTCGGCCTGCGGCTGGGCGGCATCTTCGCCGTCAGCTACATGCTGCTGGCGACCGCTGTCCTATTCTTGCGCCTGTCCCGTCAGGATGCCGGCATCAGCACCGGCATCATCATCAACATCGTCTGCTGCATGGTATGCATCACCGCACTATCGCATGTGTTTGAAGCCAAGCGTGCCGACATGGTCGCACGGCTGCAAAACATCGCGGCCATCGACCCGCTGACGGCATTGCACAATCGCTTGCACCTTGAATCGGTGTTCCTGCAGCTGGCGAAGGGACAACGCGGGCAGACGCCGGGCCTGGCCATGATCCTGATCGACCTAGACCATTTCAAAGCCATCAACGACCGCTACGGTCATAGTGCCGGCGACGCCGTGCTCACGCACGCTGCGCGCCTGATGATGGAAGCATGCCGCAGCGGTGACTGGGCGTTCCGCTGTGGCGGCGAAGAATTCTGCCTGCTCATCCCCGGCATCGAGCGCGAGCAAGCGATGCAGATTGCCGAACGCCTGCGCCTAAACATCGAACAAGCGACGATCCAGGCCACCCCGCATACACTGCGCGTGACGGCCAGCCTCGGCGTCGCCCACTGGCCGGCTGACGGCAGCGACCTGAAAGCCCTCTACCAAGTCGTCGACCGCCGCCTATACGACGCCAAAGACGCCGGCCGCAACCGCGTCATCGGCGCCTGACCGCCCCAAAACCGGGGTCAGGTCTGCCAATCGCTCATAAATTTCCAAGCGTCAGCGATTGCCCACTCAGTTTACATAGATATCGCGCCGCAGCTGTTCCATCTGCTGCTGATGGCGGTGCACCCAACGCCGCGCATCGTCCAGCTGGCGTTCCAGCCGCTGAAGGTAGTCCACCAGCTCGCGCCGTTCCTGATCGCGCCGGCGGTCCTGTTTCTGGGTCTCTTCATTGACGACCCGGTCTTTGCTGCCCAACGCTGAGCGAATTTCGTTATCGAGCCGGCTCAAGCGACGGTGCCCATCGCGCAAGCGAGCGTCGGTATCATTGGCGTCAGCCAGTGACTGGTTGTAGCGCCTGCTGGCTTCCTCGTAATCCCGGCCGCTCAGCAGGGCCCGTTTCAACTGGTTGCGCAGCTCGGCGCGGCACACATCGATCGCCATGCCGGCAGCCCGCCGCCCCAGATCAAACGCATTGTCCGGCGTGCAATAGCGGGTGTTCTGTTCGTCCCACGCATCGGTGTACACGTCCCGGGTGCGGGGAATCACAAACACCCCATCGCGCGCAGCGTTGGCGATCCGCTCGTCGAGCAGGAAGGGTTTGCCGTAACCATCGCTGGCGCCGGCGGCCCGCCAGTGTTCCACCAGCCGCGCCTCCCACGCCTGCCGGTAATCCGACTCATACAATTTCAGCCCCTTCTGCAGCGCCTCGCGCTTGCGCACGGCAAAGTCCTTGCCTGACACCGCATCCTGGGTGCCGAGATTGCGCCAGTAATTGATGATCTCCGCCTGCCACGCGCTACGGTACGCTTCCTCCTGCACCAGCACACCGGCACTGCGTGCGGCGGTGGCGCGATTTTTCAGCTCGGTATCGGGCACGCCATTGTGGGCATCGTTGAAGCCGGCATCCTGCCAGAAAGTATGATTACCAACCTGCCAGCCACTGGCATACGCCGTCTCGTCAAAGCGCAACGCTGCTGCCGCCGCGTTCTGGCGATTGATCTCCTTCTGCTGCAGCGGCAAGCCGGCCGTACCCTCGCGCTTGCCCAGACCCTGCCAATAATCAGCGTTACCGGCCAGCCAACCGGCCTCATAGGCCGGGCGATTCAGCGGCGTCGCGTTGTTGCGCACCGCCGGACTGGCGACATGGCCATCATAGGCGCTCACCAGCCGTGCCTGCTGGCCATCGGTGCGACCACGCTGGGCCCAGAAGTCCCAGTTACCCTGTTCCCATCCAGCACCATAGCTGCTGGCCGCCGCCGCACCAGCCTTGGCGTTGTCATTCCCGTGATCATCGCAGAACTCCTTACGTTCGGCGAAATTCTGTACTTCGCCGGCGACGCCATCCTTGCGGCCGATATTGGTCCAGTCACCCACTTTGCAGTCGGCGATGCGTTGCATCGTGGTCTGGCAGCCGCCCAGCAGCAGAGGCAAGGCCAGCAGCAGGGGGCGAAGTGTGCGGAGCGTGGTTTTCATGGCAGCCTGATAAGGTTAGTTGGCGGCCCGATTATAGTGGCAAACTCCGGCCCAGCTAAGACCCTATTCACAACATCACCGGCCGCCGCTACCAACGGTGGCGGCTGCCGCTACCCCGCAAAGTAAGGTGTGCTGGTGTCAACCAGCGCTGAGGTGGGCAATGAAGTCCGGTGGCGACAGCGGCCGGGCAAAGTGGTAGCCCTGCGCCATGTCACAGCCCCAGGCACGGATCAGTTCCAGCGTTTCAGCCGTCTCGACGCCTTCGGCCACCACCTGATACTGCAGCTCGCGGGCCAGACTGATCAACGAACGAACGATACGCTGATCGCGCGCATTGCTGTGCACATGGCGTATCAGCGACTGGTCGACCTTGACTACCGTGGCCGGTATCTTCTGTAAGTAGGCGAAATTGCTGTAGCCGGTGCCGAAATCGTCGAGCGCAATGCTCATCCCGAGTGCCCGGATATCATGCAGCGTTTGCAGGATGTGCGGGCTTTCCATCCAGATGCCCTCGGTGCATTCGACTTCCACGTAGGCGGGCGCCAGTCCGTATTCGCTGCAGGCCAGCGCCAGCCGTGCACAGATGTCGGGCTCACTGAAGTTCAGCGCCGACAGGTTAATCGCGATCTTTACTGCGTGGCCCTCGGCATGCCACTGCGCCACCTGACGGATCGCAGTGCGGATCACCCAATCCGTGAGCGGGCGTATCAGCGCCGTCTTCTCGATTAAGGGGATGAATTCGGCCGGCGAAATAAAACCCAGCTCCGGGTGCTGCCAGCGCAGCAGCGCTTCGGCGGCTAACGCCGATCCGGTCGCCAGATCGTGTTTCGGCTGGTACACCAGATGGAAGGCCTCATCGCGCAAGCTGGCATGGACGTCATTCAGCAGACGGAAAGCGCGCTGCTGGCTGGCATCGGCGTCGGTGTCGTACAAGGTCCAGCGCTGCTGCAGCATCAGGCCCTGATTGACGGCTGCCGAAGCGCGGCGCGGCGCATCGTAGGCCGCAGTGGAGCACAGCTTGAAGACCACGATGCCACCGAAACCCTGCAGGTTGAGCGGTACATTCAGTTCCATCAGCGGCTCCTGCAACGCCGCTTCCAGCCCGCGCGCAAAGCTGATGAAGCCTTCGGTATCGCTGTCGGCCGACAGTACCGCAAAGCGCGCGTCAGTCACGTGGTACACGGTGGCGCGCTGGCGGAACAACAGATTCAGGCGCTGCCCGACGCCGCGCACCATGTCGTCAAAGACGCTGACGCCCATGACACTGGCGATTTCCAGCGCCGTCGCGGCGTCCGGCATGTCGATGTAGATCAGCACCCGCGCTTCGCCGGCGGCGCGCTGGCCTTCGCTCTTCAAATCCTCATCGAGCTGGTATTTGTTGGGCATGCCGCTGACGGCATCCACATGACCGACCGCCCGCCGCAGCGCGATATGCGACATCACCAGCGTTGCCATGCACTGCAGCTGCTCGCGCTGGGCCGGTGCCAGCTGGCGTGGCAGATTGTCGGTGATGCACAGCGCACCGATCGCATATCCGTCTTCCGTCAGCAGCGGCGCGCCAGCATAAAAACGGATATTCGCCGCTCCCGTGACCATGGGATTGGCGCTAAAGCGCGGGTCGAGCCGGGTATCCTCAACCACCATCACCTCGGCGCGCTGGATGGTATGGGTGCAGAACGACTGCTCCCGCGAATCGTCCGGCGCGCAAAAACCGACGCTGGCCTTCAGCCACTGGCGGTCACTGTCGATCAGCGAGATGTAAGCGCCGCTGGTCTGCATGACATCCATCGCCAGCTGGGTGATCGAATCAAAATAGCCGGAAGTATGGCTGTCAAGGATGCCCAGATCATGCAGCGCGGCGACCCGCTCCGCCTCCGTGTTGCGCGGGATCAGATCAGCCACCATGTCAGGCTGCCTTCCGGGCCGGCGCGGACAGAAGTTTACGGTTGCCTGCGGCTTGGCCGTGGACCGGGGGCTGTGCTGGCGACTGCGGCACCGGCGCGTGCTGACCGCCATGGCGCTCAGTCTTGAACACGCTGACCGCATCATTCAAGTGGCCGGCCTGTTCATG
>JBGSBQ010000359.1:0-4620 GCA_041730475.1 Sphingomonadaceae bacterium | reverse complement strand
GACGCCAGTGCCGGAGCCGTCCAGCTACGCCATGCTGCTGGGTGGGCTGCTGTTGCTGGGCGGTGTCGCCAAGCGCCGCGCCGGGCAGCGTCCCGCCTAGTTCCCGCGCCGCTACCCCCGCCAAAAAACCGGGGTCAGGTCTTAATGCCGCTAAGCTAAGGCGCAGTTTGGCTGGCAAACCCCACCGACGCAAAGCCGGGGTCAGACCCAGCGGGTCTGACCCCAGTTCTTGTCTTGGGGTGCAAGCGCACGCTTCGGCCTTTTAACTTAGCGGAATTAGCGGCATTAGGGTCAGGTCTGCCAATCGGACAAAAATTGCTCCAATGATTTCAATTGGGTATTTTATTAGCGAATGGCAGACCTGACCCCGGTTTTTTGGCGGGGGTAGCGGCGCGGGAACTTGGCGGGACGCGGCCGGGCGCGGCGCTTGGCGACACCGCCCAGCAACAGCAGCCCACCCAGCAGCATGGCGTAGCTGGACGGCTCCGGCACTGGCGTCACCCCATCCCAGACGGCGGACACCCCCTCGGTCGAGACAAATGCATGCAGCTCGCCATTGGCCTGGAACGCGGTGTCGTTGCTGAGGCTGGCCGACAGCAGGCCGCTCCAGCTGGCCTTGACCCCTTCGGTGCTGCCATCATCGCGCACATTGAAGGTCGCCGTCACGTCCACTTCGTGGCCGTCGACATATTCCTGGCCGTCCAGGCTACTGCCCGTCACCAGCAGCAGCGCATGCGCATTCGCATATTCGCCCTGATCGGCCTCCAGGTTATAACCCATGCTGGTCTGCGATTGCAACGTCGCCATGGTACTAAAAGTGACCATGGTGTGGGCCGACAGCGTGAACTGGTTCAGGAAGGGATCTTGGCCGGTGGCATAACTGCGGTAGGCCCCATAACCATCCAGCCCACTCAAGGCCGCACCGCTGGCCGACAAGGTACTGAAGCCGGCCACCGTGTCGGCCGCCATCAGGCTGGCATTGGCCGACGACCAGCTGGTCGCAGCCACATCGCCCAACGCGCCCTGCGGACGCGGCGCCGTATGCGCGAACAAGGCTTCCTCCGCACTCTCGCCCCAGCCCAATGCTTCGCCCAGCACATACGCATGCCCCTGGGTCTGGAAGGTCAGCGATGCGGCCACGCCATCATGGGGATCGAGGTCGGTCAGCGTAATGACCAGCGTCCCGAACGTTGCACTGCTGCTGGTCGCCGCACCCGCCGCGCCGGCCGCGAGGCCCAATAGCGCCGCGACCAAAGTTTTACGTACTAAAGATTGCATGACTACTCCAAGTAAATAGGGGGAACGCTCACGCACGGCGCCGCCGCCGGGCCACGCCAGCCAGCACGCCCAGCCCGCTCAGTAACAGGCCATAGCTGGCCGGCTCCGGTACCGGCGACAGCATCACCGAGTGACCACCGACCGCGCCATCGGCCCAGAACTGCCCCTGGCTGTTGTGACCGCTCCAGTTGCTGTAACTGGCCGCCATCAGGCCGCTCCAGCTCTCGCTGGCACCGCCCGCTGCCGTACCATCCAGATAGTTGACCCCAATACCATGCTGCTGCAAGTCCTCCAGCATGCTGTGACCGTCGGCACTCAGGCCGCCCGCAAACAGCGCCAGATTGGCACCCGCCGATTCGCCTTCCAGCGCCCCCGCCGTGTAGCCCAGCGTGAATTGCGCACTGAGCGTGGCCTGCACCGAGAACGTCACCTGGGTATAGGGTGACAGGATGAACTGCTTGTTGTCATGACTGTTAGGCACGCCCGCGTAGCTGTAGTAGCGCGCTGACTGAGCATCGCCGCTGAGGGCGGTGCCGGTCACGCTCAGACTGCTGAAGCCAACCCCGCCAGCGTCACCCAGCACCTCGCCCACCGCACTGGCCAGCCCGGTCTGGGCCGCGCCCCGCACATTGGTGGTTTGCCAGGAACCGGCTTTGTCGTAGCGACGCAAGTCATGCCCCGGGTCATAGCTGCCATACAGTCCGGTTTCGGCCTCGCCATACAGGTAGGCGCCGCCCGCATAACGGACCGGATTCGACAGGAAGGCAATGCTGGGAGCGATGCCGTCATCCGGATTCAGGTCGGTCAAGGTCACGGTGACCAGGCCAAAGGTCGCGGTGCTGGTGGCATTGGCCCACACCGGCCCGGCCAGCGCCACCAGACAGGCGCCCGCCACCGCCTTGCGTGCAACAAAATTCATGGAAGACTCCTAGGATTAGCAAGTGAACAAGTATGCACAGCCACCCGGCACGCGTCTATACCATTGGTATTTATTTAATTTTACCTTTCGTCAAAATTCATCTCTCCATTCTGGCAGAGGCATCTGCCACATTTTCCTATGAAGAAAGCAGTGACATGCACGACTTTTTGTCACTTTTAAGCGCCCATCAGCCACTAATAGTTGTTGTATTTTTTTAACCAAAATCCGAAATTAATTGAAATTCTTTCTACAAAACATGGTTAAATCGACAGCGTTTTTCTTCGTTCACGTGTCTCCCCCCCTAGCCTGGAGTTCCCCTATGGTCTCGCCCCGCGCCGTGCATTGCCCCCGTCGCCCCCCTTTGCTGCTGGCCACACTGCCACTGCTGATGTTGCTCAGCCAGGCCCACGCCGACGTTCTGCGCCGCCCCTATATCGTCCAGTTGGCCGACCAGCCCGTGGCCGCTTACACCGGCAGCATCAGCGGCTTGCGCGCCACCAAGGCTGGCAGCGGCCAGCGTCTCGACCTCGGCTCCGGCGCCGTGCGCCAGTACCGCGACTTCCTCAGCCGTCAGCAGGCCAGTGCGCGCCAGCTGGTCGCCGCAGCACCGGTAACCCGCCAGTATCAGGTGGTCTTCAACGGCTTCGCCGCACGCCTCAGCGACGCCGAAGTGCGGGCCTTGAAAGCGAGTGGCAAGATCGCCCGCATTACTGCCGATGAACCGCTGCAAGTGGTCACCAACTACACCCCGACCTTCCTCGGCCTGGACCAGCCGGGCGGTCTGTGGGAACAACTGGGCGGGCGCGCCCAGGCCGGCGAAGACCTGATCGTGGGCGTCATCGATACCGGCATCTGGCCGGAAAATCTGTCCTTTGCCGACCGCATCGACAGCACCGGCCAGCCCACCTTCGACCCCGCAGCAACCCTGGCCTACGGCCCGCCGCCGGCGCGCTGGCAAGGCCTGTGCCAGACCGGCGAAGGCTTCAGCGCCGACCAGTGCAATAACAAGCTGATCGGCGCGCGCTTCTTTGATGCCGGCTTCCTCGCCAGCGGCGAAAACATCCACTGGAGCGAGTTCCGCTCGCCACGCGATTCGCTGTACCGGCCGGCCGGTGAAGGCGGCCACGGCACCCACACCGCCTCCACCGCCGCCGGCAATGATCAGGTGCCTGCGCTGGCCAGCAATGGCGACTTGCTGGGCCTGCGCAGTGGCATCGCCCCGCGCGCCCGCTTGGCCATGTACAAGATTTGCTGGACCTTTAACGCCGGCTTCGACAGCGCCAGCGGCATGCGCAACAGCTGCTTCACCAGCGACAGCCTGGCCGCCATCGACGCCGCCGTCAACGACGGTGTCGACGTGCTGAACTACTCGATCAGCGGCGGCACCAGCCCGCTCGACCCGGTCGAACAAGCGTTCCGTCACGCCGCCGCCGCCGGCGTGTTCGTCGCCGCCGCCGCCGGCAATTCCGGGCCGGCCAACGAAGTGGCGCACATCAGCCCGTGGCTGACGACGGTAGCCGCCACCACCCACGACAAGACGCATGCCGCCCGCCTGACGCTGGGCAACGGTCAAACCTATCAGGGCGCCTCGCTGAACCCGGCCGCGCTGACCGGCGTCGCCCTGATCCGCGCCGAAGATGCGCTGGCACCGGGCGCCGACCCGACCCAGGCGGCGCTGTGCTACCGTCAGGAAGACGTCATCGCCGTGCATCCGCTGCCCCAGCTCGACCCGGCCAAAGTGGCCGGCAAGATCGTGCTGTGCCAGCGCGGCAGCAGCGCCCGCACTGACAAGGCGCAGGCCGTCAAGACCGCCGGCGGCGTCGGCATGGTGCTGCTCGACGATGGCCACGGCACCGTCGTCGACCTGTACAGCGTGCCGACCGTGCACGTCAGCCAGGAAGATGGCGTCGCCATCGCCGCCTATGCCGCCGGCGCCGACGCCCACGCCACACTGGCACCGAGCACCTTGGTGCCGATGAACGGACCGTCCCTGGCCGATTTTTCGTCGCGCGGACCGAACCGCTACGACGCCGGCATCCTGAAACCCGATCTGGCCGCGCCCGGTGTCGACGTGCTGGCCGGCGTCTCGCCCAGTCTGAGTCAGACCGCCCATGCAGCCGTGCTGGCCGCTGGTGCGCCGGGCACCTCGGTGTCCGCGTATATGTCAGGCACCTCAATGGCCACGCCCCACGTGGCCGGCCTGGGCGCGTTGCTGAAACAGCGCCACCCTGACTGGTCGCCCGCCGCGATCAAGTCGGCCCTGATGACCAGCGCCCGCACGGTCCAGCCCAACGCCCTCAGCGGCGCCGAAGACGGCACCCTGCCATGGGGCCAGGGCGCCGGCCACGTGACTCCGAACAGGGCGACCGATCCCTGCCTCGTGTATGACGCCAGCCTGGCCGACTACAAGAAATACATGTGCG
>JBGSBQ010000358.1:0-4627 GCA_041730475.1 Sphingomonadaceae bacterium | reverse complement strand
CGTCAGCGACTGGTAGGCGATATGCGCGTTCTTCTCGCAGCAGGAGCACTTGACCCGCACCATGTGCCACTCGCTGGCGCACATGCTGCATTGCAGGTAGCGATAGCCTTGCGACTGACCACCGATGCGGATCACACTGGCCACCGGATGCGAGCCGCACACCGGGCACAGGGTGCCGGTGACCAGCGGCTGCACGCGGTTGGCATCGAGCTGGCTGGCTTGCAGCGTCCATACCACTTGCAGCGCGGCGGCGATGAACGGCGCCTGCAGCGGATTGATGCCGTCGCTGAACTGCTCCAGCACGGCATCGGCCGCGCCTTCCAGCTGGGCGTCGTCGAGGGCACGCAATTCGCCCAGTACGCTGCTCAATTGCGGCTGGCTGGTTGCCAGCGTATCGAGTTGGTCGAGCAGGCTGGTAAACACGCTGCGCCATGCTGCGGGCCGGGCACCGCTGACGGGCAGCGGCGGCATATTGTTCTCCAGCGCGACGGTGATCGATTCTTTCGACGGCAGGGCGATGCCGTCAGCCGGCAGTGCCAGCGTGACAGCAGCTTGTGCATCGACCAGTGCCGCCATCAGCAGCAGGTAGCCGCGCAATGTATCGCCGACCGGGATGCCTTTGATGTCATTGTTGGCCAGCTGGCGCAGGCGCTGGGCGCGGGCGGCAAACAGGCTGCGGGGCTGCGGTAACAGCAGACGTGGAATGGAGGTGTGATCGAGTGCTTCAATCTCACCCGGTTCGAGCAAACGTTGTACCAAGAAATCCCCCCGTCCAGAAATGTGCTGTTTATTCTAATCCAATTCCGGACGGGGCGAGGTGCTCAATCGCGCGACTTACGGGCTTCTTCTTCGAACCAGCGGCGGTGGTGCTTGCGCGCCCAGCCGAAGGTCACGGTGCCGCGCACCATGGCGCCCATCGCGCCCTTGACCCAGTAGCCGGCGTACACGTGCACGATGATCGCCGCAATGATCACGAAGGCGCAGAACGCATGCAGCAGCGCTGCAAAACGTACGACGTCGATCGGGAACAACGCTGCGAAATACGCGCGCCAGATCACCAGCCCTGACAGCAGCAGCGCCGCCATGCAGCCCACCAGCACAAAGAACAGCAGCTTTTGGCCGCCGTTATAGCGACCCACCGAGGGCAGCTTCTCTTCATGGTTGTTGAGCACATCGCCGACCTGATTCAGCCATTCCTTGTCGCCCGGTTCAAACTTGTTGTGATGCCAGAAGCGCAGCACCAGCAGGGCGAATGAGGCGAACATTACCAGTCCGATAAACGGATGCAGCGCGCGCGTCCACTGACCACCGCCGAGGAACATCGCCATCCATGCCGTGGCAGGATGGAACATCGCCAGCCCCGACACCGCCAGCAGCACGAAGCAGATCGCCGTGACCCAATGGTTGCTGCGCTCATTGGGCGTGTAGCGCTGGATCAGCGGATTGCCGTCCTTGTCGCGTAGTGGAGTACTCCGTTGCGTGCTCATTTTTCGCCCTCCCGAATCCGGTTAGCTTCATGTAGCGCTTCGGCTTCTTCATCCTTGCTGACCTCATTCGGCCCCACGCGCGAGTAGTGGAACCAGCCCGCCAGTGCGGTCACGGCCAAACCGGCCAATGCCAGCGGCTTGGTCAGTCCTTTCCACATTCCGACCATGGGACTGATGCTCGGGTTGGACTTCAGGCCGTGATACAGCTCAGGCGTGTCAGCGTGGTGCAGCACGTACATGACGTGGGTGCCGCCGACACCAGCCGGGTCGTACAGGCCGGCCTGCGCATAGCCGCGCGACTTCAGGTCTTCGATGCGTTCCGCTGCATGCTCCTTCATGTCCTCCTTGGTGCCGAATACGATGGCGCCAGTAGGGCAAGTCTTGACGCAAGCCGGTTCCTGGCCGACGGCCACGCGGTCCGAGCACAAGGTGCACTTGTAGGCGCGGTCGTCTTTCTTGGAAATGCGCGGCACATCGAACGGACAGCCAGCCACGCAATAGCCGCAGCCGATGCAGTTTTCCTGATGGAAGTCGACGATGCCATTCGTGTACTGCACGATGGCGCCCGGCGCCGGGCAGGCTTTCAGGCAGCCCGGGTCTTCGCAGTGCATGCAGCCGTCCTTGCGGATCAGCCATTCCAGGTTGCCGTCCTTGGTCTCGTGTTCCGTGAAGCGCATCACGGTCCACGATTGCGGACTCAGGTCGGCCGGGTTGTCGTACACGCCGACGGTTTCGCCGACGTCGTCACGCAGGTCGTTCCACTCCATGCAGGCGGTCTAGCAAGCCTTGCAGCCTATGCACTTGGAAACGTCGATCAGTTTGGCCACCGTACCAGTCGACGGCTCGCGTGCGACCGGGGTCTGGACGGTGGTGGCGGACATGCGCTTGATGTCCAGTGATTGCAGTGCCATCGTTATTCTCCTCGGGCCATCATGCTTTTTCCACTTTCACCAGGAACGATTTGAATTCCGGTGTCTGCGAATTACCGTCACCTACGGTCG
This sequence comes from Sphingomonadaceae bacterium, assembly GCA_041730475.1. Lineage (GTDB taxonomy): Bacteria > Pseudomonadota > Gammaproteobacteria > Burkholderiales > Burkholderiaceae_D > Rugamonas. The sequence continues at coordinate 2,139 of JBGSBQ010000358.1, read as the reverse complement.
GGGTCAGTGTGTTGATCAGATACCCGGGTTTGGTGACGCCCTTGAAGCCAAAGTGAATCGGCAGGCCGACCGTGTGGGTCTTCTTGCCGTCGATGGTCAGTGCCTTGATCCGCTTGGTGACGACGGCCTTGGCGAAGATCTGCCCGCGCTTGGAACTGACCTTGACCTTGCCGCCATTGGCCACGCCGATTTCGGCCGCCAATTCCTCGCCGATTTCCACAAACTGCTCCGGCTGGATGATGGCATTCAGGCGTGCATGCTTGGTCCAGTAGTGGAAGTGCTCGGTCAGGCGGTAGCTGGTGGCGACGTGCGGATACTCGGACGCCTTGCCCAGCTTGGCGCGGTCACCGGCGAACATGCGGCCCGCCGGATTGCTGGTGGCGCGCGGATTGTTCGGGTGCAGCGGGTTGTGGCCGATCGGTGTTTCGAACGGCTCGTAGTGCTCGGGGAACGGTCCCTCGGCCATCGCATCGCGGCTGAAGAAACGGGCCACGCCTTCCGGCAGCATGATGAACGGCCCCATGCCGTTTTCTGGCGGCTCGTCGGCCTTGAAGTCAGGGATGTCCGGCCCGCCCCAATTGGTGCCGTTCCAGCCGATCAGCTTGCGGGTTGGATCCCACGGCTTGCCTTTCGGGTCGCACGATGCACGGTTGTACAGGATGCGGCGGTTGGCCGGCCAGGCCCAGGCCCAGTTCAGCGTATTGCCGATACCGCTAGGGTCGGAATTGTCGCGCCTTGCCATCTGGTTGCCGGCGGCCGTCCACGAACCGGCGAAGATCCAGCAACCGCAAGCCGTGCTGCCGTCGTCGCGCAGTTGAGCGAAGCCGCTCAGCTGATCGTCTTTCTTCAGGATGACTTTGGTCGGGTCCTTGGGATCGGTCAGCTCGGTCAGCGCCTTGCCGTTGAATTACATCGCCAGTTCTTCCGGCGTCGGGCTGAACGGCTTGGCATAGGGCCAGGTCAGCTTGACGATCGGGTCGGGGAACTTGCCGCCGTCGGTCTGGTACATCTTGCGGATGCGCAGGAACAGGCCGGACATGATTTCCAGATCGCTGCGGGTCTGGCCCGGGCCGTCGGCGCCTTGCCAGTGCCATTGCAGCACGCGCGATGAGCTGACCAGCGAGCCGCGTTCTTCGGCGAAGCAGGTGGTTGGCAGGCGGAATACCTCGGTCTGGATCTTGGCCGGATCGACCTGATGGAAATCGCCGAAGGGGCGCCAGAATTCGGCTGTCTCCACCGCCAGCGGGTCCATCACGACCAGGAACTTCAGCTTGGACAGCGACTCCGTGATCTTCTGCTTGTCCGGGGCCGAGGCCAGGATGTTGAAGCCCTGACAGATGTAGCCGTTCATCTTACCTTGATGCATCAGCTCGAACACTTGCATCATGTCATAAGGCTTGTCCAGCTTGGGCAGGTAGTCGAAGGCGAAGTTGTTGTCGGCAGTCGCCGCATCGCCCCACCAGCACTTCATGAAGCTGACCAGGAACTTCTTGGCGTTGCTGTAGTAACTGAGCTGGTTAGGCCGCAGCGGTTTCAGCGCGCGCTTGGCGACGTAGGCGTCCCATTCCTGTTCGGCTTCGCCGGGCAGGGTCAGGTAGCCGGGCAGCATATTGGTCAGCAAGCCGAGGTCGGTCAAGCCCTGAATGTTGGAGTGGCCGCGCAGCGCATTCATGCCGCCGCCTGCGATACCGATATTCCCCAGCAGCAGTTGCACCAGCGCGCCGGTACGCAGCGTCTGCGCGCCGGTCGAGTGCTGGGTCCAGCCCAGTGCGTACAGGATGGTTGCAGCCCGCCCCGTGACGGCGGTCGATGCCAGCATTTCGGCCACTTTGAGGAACTTCTCCGGCGGCACGCCGCAGGATTTTTCCACCATTTCTGGCGTGTAGCGCGAGTAGTGCTTCTTCATCAGCTGGTACACGCAGCGCGGGTGTTCCAGCGTCGGATCGATTTTGGCATAGCCATCTTCACCGAGCTCGTAGTTCCAGCTGCTCTTGTCGGTGTACTTGCCGACTTTTTCGTCGTAGCCCGAATACAGGCCGTCCTTGAAGGCGAAATCTTCGCGCACGATGAACGGCAGGTCGGTGTAGTTGCGCACGTACTCGTGCTGGATTTTATCGTTGGTCAGCAGATAGTTAATGA
>JBGSBQ010000357.1:0-4645 GCA_041730475.1 Sphingomonadaceae bacterium | reverse complement strand
AGGAGGTACAGCCGCGCAGCTTTGAGAACAGCATCGACGCCATCGAACCGGGTGGCTCGTTTTTGAATGCGCCAGCGGTGACCAGGCCATCGCCCTTGAACGCCATCAGCAGGTCTGCTGCCGTCGCCGCATCGGCTGCCGACAACTTCGGGTGCGCTGCGATCTGGGCCGGGTCGATGGTGTCGACCGAACGGTCGGCGCCGGCCTTGACGGCCTTGGCGTACATCACACCGCCGCCGCGTATGGTCGTCGGGTTCTGCAGCCAGCTCACCAACCAGGGCTTGTTGAACTTCGAACCGGCGTAATAGAGGTCAGGACCTTTGCGTTCCCATAGACGCTCGAGTGACGCTTTGTCTGGCTTTGTCACTGCATGGCAGGCGATGCACTGCTGGCTGAGCAAGTCGGCTGCGGCGGCTTGCGTGCCGACCGCCATGCCGACGCTTGCCAGCCCTAGCATTGCGCCGATCAATATTTTTATTCGCATCTTCAACTCCTACGTTATTGGACGGCCTGGCCCTTAAAGCCGTCATTCGTGTAAATTCCCGGGCCTTTCTTGAGCGATTCTTCGTAATAGAAGTTCGGCTCAAATTTCTTGTTTTTCCACTCGTAGAAGCCGTCCGGTTTGATCTCGTTATATTCCAGGACACTCATAATTCCGCCCATCGGACGGTCGCCGTTCATGACATGCGAGTCAACGTGGTCGTGGATCATCCACAGGCCCGGGTTGTCAGCGGTGAAGATGACGTCGTAGCGCTCGCCGGGGGCGACCGCGATGGTGTCGGCTTTATAGGGGGCTGGCAGCGGGAAGCCATCCTTGAAGGCGACGGTCATGACATGGCCGTGCAAGTGGATGCTGTGCACCAGGTCGCCAGCACCGATCAGGCGCATGCGCACCACATCGCCCTTGTTGACGCGCAGCGGCTGGTTGTCCGGGAAGGACTTGCCGTTGATGGTGAAGTAGTCGAACTTGTCACCCGGGATGCCGCCGAAGCCCGGCTTGTCAGCCCACTTCGAGTCCCAGTCGGACAGCATCATGATGAATTCTTTGGTGACGGTCTTTTCGAGCGCAGTGGGTTTTTTAGGGCGCACGATGAAGGGACCCCACATGCCGCGCAGGACGACGTGCTCATTGACATTCACGTGGCAGTGGTACCACATCGTGCCCGAAGGCTCCGCCGTGAACTTGTACACGAACGATTCACCGGGCTTGATGGCGTCCTGAGTCGTTCCGGCAATGCCGTCCATTTTCCAGGTACCCTTTTGCAGCATGCCGTGCCAGTGGATCGAGTGGGGCAGGGCGGTGACGTTGTTCACGTTGACTTCGATCTGGTCGCCTTCGTCGACATAGAACAACGGACCGGGCACCTGGCCGGAAAATGCGAAGGTGTGGAACTGCTGCTTCTCCACCAACGTGATCTTCGTATCTTCAATATTCATGTCGTATTTGCGGACAGCGGCCAGCGCTTCTGAGGACATCACAGCGGTGACGGTGAACAGCGCCGCGATCGCAGCAACCCTGCGAGCGATAGAAAAGGACAGCTTCATAGGAACTCCTAGTGTGGTGGATGCAGCGTTAACAGGCATCTAAAATACATGTTAAGTGGCCGAAAAAAACGGCAGAGAGCCGTCAATGCTTATCAAATTTTTTTATGAAGTATATAGTATACTTGTTTGTGCCTTTAAGCAAGACCATTTGGTGACAGACGCTAATGCCGTTAAGTTAGCGTGCCGTAGCGTGCGCTTGCACCCCAAGACAAGACCCGGGGTCAGACCCGCCGGGTCTGACCCCGGCTTTGCGTCGGTGGGGTTTGCCAGCAGATCTGCGCCCTAACTTACCGGCATTAGTGACAGACGCCGATTTTCGCGCTGTGTTGGCCGCTGAACCTGGAGTCAGCAGCAGCGCCACCGCACGCCGCACATCCACCGCTCACCTGTTCCCGCAAAAAAGTTAGGGGTACTACTTCGGCATTGCTTCGAGGCGAACGTCATGTGGCAGCGCCGCATACGTCTCACCCCAGGCCGCAACTCTATTCAGGAAATCGGACTGCGGCATCGGCTTGCCGACGAGGTATCCTTGCGCGTAGCGGCACCCCAGACGGCGCAGCAGACGCCAATCGGCCGCAGTCTCGACACCTTCGGCTACCGATTCCAATCGAAGTTCGCGAGCCAGTGCGAGGCTTGAGGCAAGGACCAGAACCTGAGCATTGTCTTTGCATGCAGCCGTGACAAAGGATCGGTCCATCTTTAATTCGGAAAATGGAATGCGGAGCAGCTGTTGCATGCTCGAGTATCCAGTGCCATAGTCATCAATCGACAGACCATAGCCTTTCATACGAAGGCGGGCCAGATTCTCCAGGCTATGTGGGACATCGGACATTGCGGCCGATTCCGTCACTTCGAATACGATGTATTGAGGTGCGATATCGTGCTGCTGCAAGATGCTGCTCAGACGTGCTGCGTAGCCAGGGTTTGACAGTGAGGACAGCGATAAATTAATCGATATCTCATACTGTTTTCCTTCGTTGGTCCATTGCTGCCAGGCGATGGCCGTCTTCGCAACGATTTGCTCAGTAAGCAGATCAATCAGGCCGTACTGCTCCATTAACGGAATGAATGAATCCGGCGGCACCAGACCACGCTCAGGGTGGTGCCAGCGCGCCAACGCCTCGGCGCTGCAAATGGCCCCCGTGGCGAGATCCGCCTTGGGCTGGAAATATGGTTCGAACTGACCGAGTGAAAGTGCCTCGATAAGCTCATCTTGTGTCGGCAGGGGTGTTGCACGCTGTTGGAAGGATACGGGCCGACGGTGACGCTGAGCGTAGCGCTGCAACAGTTCTTTCAGGGCCGCAGGAGTAGCCGGCTTCTCCATTGCGCCGAGCAGGTTGACGCCATAGGCCTTGACCATTGTTTCTACGGATGAGATCAAGGCACGATCCAGCGCGCTCAACAAAATAATCGAGACCTCGCTATTGGCCTCTGCCAAATGGCGAACAAGCTCCATCCCATCCATACCAGGCATGTTCAGGTCGATGATCCAAATGTCGAATGGCGTCGCGTCCTGCTGAAACGCTGTCAATGCAGCGACGCCATCCCCTGCATCGGAGATATTGCTTGCGCCGAGGTTCGTTAAGATGCGGCGCAGCGCGCGGCGTTGAAAGTCATGGTCTTCAACAAGCAAAAAATTCAGGTGATTGATGTTCATGTCACTGCGAACTTGCATTGTTCAAGCAAGCCCTTCCTTGTATTAAGAAATTGTTAAACGCATTGAGCTGGTGCTGTACTTCTGCATAGGCTGCGCGCGTCATGGAGTGTGCATCTGCGGTCTGTCGATCAGCTTCAGACATTGCAAGACACTCGCGGCCTCGCAGTTCGATCGTGCGGCAGGCATCGGCGAGACTGGCAGCGCCGACCACCTTGCTGGCGCCGCAGATGCGGTGCGCTATGTTGATGAGGCTGCCGAGATCGCCGGCCTGATACGCTTCCTCAAGCAACTTCGCGTCGATATCACACGATGCCTTAAACTCTTGCAGAAATTCATTGCGTGCCGAAGACTCATTGCCAACGACTGCCGCAAGATGCTCCTCATCGAGAATCAATGTGCCGCTGGCGACACCGTGTGGAGTGGATGCTTGCGACTTGCTGACTGGAAGCATGGCGAGCGGCAGGTAACGCTCCAAGAGTGCACTGAGAGAGGATATGCTGGTCGGCTTGGCCAAGTAGTCGTCCATCCCGGCATCCAGCGCGCGTGCCACATCGTGAGCGCAAGCACTCGCTGTGAAGGCAATGATAGGCAGTCGGGGAAGTGCCCATCGCGGTGCAGTTTCCCGAATTGTACGGGCCAGTGTATAGCCGTCCATTTCTGGCATCTGACAGTCGCTAATCAGCAAGGAATATTTGCGCGTTTCGAGCTTAGCTAGCGCGTCGACGCCGTTCATGGCGCTATCTGCGCGATAGCCAAGCGATGCAAGCTGGCGCACCAGGACGTTGCGGTTGGTGGCATGGTCATCCACCACCAGGACCAATGCATCGCTCAGTGCAGCCGTGCTTTTTCGGCGGCTGATGCTGCTCTCGGTGGACGGTGCAGTCGTCGCGGGTGGTGGTGGTGGTTGGTCTGGCGAGTTGTGCCCAGGTATTTCCTGCAATACTGGAAGACTGAGTACTAAACTTATCGTTGTCCCCAAGCCGGGAGCGCTGTCCATGCTGATCGTGCCACCCATATTGTCGGCAAGGCCCAAGCAAATGGCCAAACCGAGTCCGGTTCCGCCGAAGCGGCGGGTGGTGTCGCCATCGGCCTGTACAAAAGCTTGGAAGAGTTTGGCCTGGTTCGCGGCAGAGATACCAATGCCGGTGTCACGGACGGTGAACTTAAGCAGTTGCTCATCCGGTGCGGTGTGCACTACGTCAAGCGCCAGCTCGATGCTGCCTGCAAGCGTGAATTTGATGGCGTTACTGACAAAGTTATGCAGAATCTGGCGCAGCCTTAACGGATCGGTACAGAACCATGCTGCGACGGCCGGGTGCACTGTCGTGCGGAGTTCAATGCCATAGCAAAAAAGCAGAAAATGCAGATTTTAAATTAGAAAACAAGACCCAAAACACCACTTTCGCGCTTTTGGCAAGTGAAATGTTCGGTAAAGTATTTGAA
>JBGSBQ010000356.1:0-4655 GCA_041730475.1 Sphingomonadaceae bacterium | reverse complement strand
AAGATCGACCAGATGGGCGTCGACATGCATCTGCCGCCGTCCATCATCACCAACTACGGCGGCGACGCGGCGGTGTTCCAGAGTTCGCAAAGCAGCCAGCTGATCCTGATCATCGCCGCGCTGGGCGTGATCTACGTGCTGCTGGGCGTGCTGTACGAAAGCTATATCCACCCGCTGACGATTCTGGCAGGCTTGCCCTCGGCAGCGGTGGGTGCGCTGCTGACGCTGCGTCTGTTCAATCTGGACCTGACCATGATCGCCATCATCGGCATCCTGATGCTGATCGGTATCGTCAAGAAGAACGCCATCATGATGATCGACTTCGCGCTGCATGCGCAGCGCAAGGAAGGCAAGGCGCCGGCCGATGCAATCCGCGAAGCCTGTATCCTGCGCTTCCGTCCGATCATGATGACCACCATGGCGGCGCTGATGGGCGCCTTGCCGATTGCCCTCGGTCTGGGCGCGGGCGCCGAACTGCGCCAGCCGCTGGGTCTGGCCGTGGTCGGCGGGCTGATCTTCTCGCAAGTGATCACGCTGTACATCACCCCGGTGATCTATTTGTTCCTCGACCGCTTCAGCGGCACCGGCCCGATGCTGGACGCCGAGATTGCCGCCGATGCCGCCATTCCGGCCGCATCGCATGCTGGCAAACACGCGGTGGCTTTGAAGGCCGTGAACACCGCCAACCATTGAGCGGTGACAAGTTGAGGCGCGGGTCGCCTCCCTATCATAGGCAAGGGTTTTCCTTGCGGAATGAGACGGAGGCGGCCAGCGATGAAGCGCTACAGCATCACCATCATCGGCATGGGGCCGCGCGGCCTGAGCGTGCTGGAACGCCTGGCCGCCTTCGCCCGCCAGCGCAAGGTTCTGCTCGACATCGCCGTGATTGAGCCGGGCGACTGCGGCCCCGGCGTGCACAGCCCGCGCCAGCCTCAGCATCTGCTGATCAACACCATCGCCAGTCAGGTCACCGTGTTTCCGGCCCCGCACAGCGTGCGTTATGCACCGGTCTGTGCCACGCCCTCGCTGACCGAGTGGGCGCGCCAGCAGGGTTATCGACGGGTTGGCGAGCACTTCTATCGCATCGGCGGCGCCGGCAGCGAGATCAGCGAGCGCGATTACCTGCCGCGCTGTCTGCTGGGCGAATATCTGGGCTGGGTCTACCAGCAACTGGCGGCCAGCCTGCCCGCCGGCGTGACGCTGACCCATCACCGGCGCCGTGCCAGTGACCTGTGGCGGCAGCCTGATGGCCGCCACGTGGTCGAGCTGGAAACGGGTTACCAGCTGCCCAGCGACTTCGTGTTCCTGACCACCGGCCACGGCCGCAACCTGCCCAGCGATCAGGACGCGTGGTACGCCAAGTTCGCGCACGACCACGCGCGCTACAACAGCAAGCTGGCGTTTGTGCGGCACCTATATCCGCTGGAACAACTGCAGCGCATCGGCGCCGATGCCCGCGTCGTCATTCAGGGACTGGGCCTGAGCGCGCATGACGTGATCGCCGAACTGACAGTAGGGCGGGGCGGCAGTTTCATGCGCGACGGCCAGCAACTGCACTACCGCCGCTCGGGGCGCGAACCAAGGATGATGCTGTGTTCGCGCAACTGCCTGCCATCGGCGGCGCGCGGCATCAACCAGAAGGGGCTGGACGGGCGCCACCAGCCCTTATTTTTTACACCTGACGCGATTGCCGCCTTGCGCGAACAGGCGTTGGTCAAGCGCGGCAGCCGCCAGCTCGATTTCGACGTCGACCTGCTGCCGCTGTTGCAACGGGAAATGGCGTATGTCTACCGGACCACGCTGGCGCCGCAGTCGCCCGGACGTCGCCGCAAGCTCGCTGCGCCCGAGCACTATCAGGTCAGCGCCGACGACGCCCTTTGCATCGAGCAATTGCTGTTCCCGTTGCAGGCGCGGCGCTTTGCCTCATTGTCCGAATTTCGCCAGTTCGTCGACGGCTGGTTGCGCGCCGATCTGGCCGAGGCGGCGCTGGGCAATCTCGGCAGCGCGGCCAAGGCCGCCACCGATGTGCTGCGCGATGTGCGGGCCAGCTTGCAGGCAGCCATCGAACATGGCGGGCTGACGCCGTCCTCGCACCGCAATTTCCTCAACGTCTACAATCCCATCATCAACCGGGTCGCGTTCGGCCCGCCGCTGCGCCGCAATGAGGAATTGCTGGCGCTACTGGATGCCGGCGTCATCGATCTGGCCGCCGGTCCCGGCTGCACGGTCGGCATCGACGAACACGACTCGACCTTTGTGCTGGAAACCAAGTTCGGCAATCATTACGAACGGCATGCCGCCGATGTGCTGGTGCAGGCCCGGCTGGCCGTGTTTTATCCGGAAACGGACGACGCCGAGTTGCCGCGCAAATTATTGCAGCGCGGCCTGATACGGCCGTACTACAACGGTGTGTTTCACCCGGGCGGCATCGACATCGACGCCGATGGCCGGGTGCGTAATGCGCAGGGGCAGGCGGCGCCGAATTTGTGGGCGCTCGGCTATCTGGTCGAAGGTGCGCATTACTACACCCACGCGCTGCCGCGGCCCCGCTTGCGGTCGCGGCAAGTGCTGGACGCCGAGCGCAGCGTAGCCGCCCTGTTTGCCCAAATCCCCGACAGCCCCCGTCGCCAGAACGCCCGTTCCGCCCGCACCGACACCGTTTTGTAGCAGCGCTGATACATACGGTAACATCCATTAAGCCCCGGCTCTTGTAAGCTACCGCAGGTTGCGCTGCCGGCCGGCGCTCGCCTCACGCATGCAGGTCTGCAGAGCGGTTCCCAAAACGCCGGGACTCTGGCACTATGGCCGCTCTTTACGACTTCGCACCAAGAAAGTTTGAGTTATTTTGCACGACGATACCCATTCAATGTCAGCAGATTCCGAGTACTGCCAGACTTGCGGCCAGAAATTACCGCAAGCAGGTGAGAGCTACGGTACCTGGGACCGCAAACCGGGGTCGAACCGCATCGGCATCGGCATTTCGGTGGCCCTGCACTTGCTGGGTGTGTTGTATTACCTGTTCCGTCCGGCGGAGCCCGAGCACCATGCTGCGCCACCCAAGGGCGGGCAGATGGTCTACATCGCACCGTTACAAGAAAAGAAACTGAACAAGCCAGTTCCGAAGAAGACTGACACCGCCAAGGCGTCCAAACCACCGCCACCACGCCAGCAGCAAGCGTCGATCACGCCGCCGGCCGCGCCCAAGCCTAAGCTGGAAACCTATGTGCCGCCGGTACAGGCGACGATGCAGCCGCCGCCGGAAGCCGATATGTCGGAAATGATCGCCAAGAAGCGTGCTGCACGTCAGGCCGAGAACCCGCAGCCAGCCGAACCCGTGGTGGAAAGCGCCAATGACCGCGCGTTACGCATTGCCAAGGCCAACATCGCCGGTGCGCAGGGCCGTTCGGGTGGAGCCGACCGCGACGACACCGGTGGCGTGTTCCAGGTCGACAAGAGCTACCACAGTGCCGAAGTCAAGTTCCGCGGCTTCAACGCCAACTTCAAACGGCGCTGGCTGCAGCAGATCCACGTTGAGCAAGGTGCCGAGCAAGACATCGAAACGGCGGTAGTCAAAGAGATGATCAAGATCATCCGCAAAGAAAAGCCGGGCGACTTCCAATGGGAATCGCAGCGCCTCGGCAAGCTGGTCAACCTGAGCGCCCGCAAAGAAGACGAAAAAGAGCTATTCGCCTTCCTGCTGAAGGAAATGTTCCCCGAATACCGCCGTTAATAAAACCTCGGGGTCTGATTGGCAGACCTGACCGCTAATGCCGCCAAGTTATGGCGCCGACCGGCTGGCAAACCCCACCGACGCAAAGCCGGGGTCAGACCCAGCGGGTCTGACCCCAGGTCTTGTTTCGGGGGGGCGTACGCTACGGCACTTTAACGTAACGGCATGAAGACCTGACCCCGGTTTTTGTTATTTGAGGAGGCGGGCGATGTCGAGGGCGAAGTAGGTCAGGACGCCGTCGGCGCCGGCACGTTTGAAGGCCAGCATCGATTCCATCATCACTTTGTCGTGGTCCAGCCAGCCGTTTTGGGCCGCCGCTTTGATCATCGCGTATTCGCCGCTGACCTGATAGGCGAAGGTCGGAACTTTGAATTCGTCTTTGACGCGACGCACGATGTCCAGATACGGCATGCCGGGCTTGACCATGACCATGTCGGCACCTTCGGCCAGATCGAGGCCGACTTCACGCAACGCTTCGTCGCTGTTGGCCGGGTCCATCTGGTAGGTGTTCTTGTCGCTCTTGCCGAGGTTCTTGGCGGAGCCGACCGCATCACGGAACGGGCCGTAGAAGGCCGATGCGTACTTGGCCGAATAGGCCATGATGCGGGTGTGGATGTGACCTTTGTCTTCCAGTGCGGCGCGGATGGCGCCAATGCGGCCGTCCATCATGTCCGATGGCGCGACCACGTCGACGCCGGCGTCGGCCTGGCACAGGGCCTGGCGGATCAGCATTTCCGTCGTGACATCATTCAGTACGTAGCCGTTGTCGTCGATCAGACCATCCTGGCCGTGGCTGGTGAACGGGTCGAGCGCGACGTCGGTCAGCACGCCCAGCTCCGGGAAACGTTGTTTCAGCGCCCGTACCGCGCGCGGTACCAGACCGTCCGGGTTGGTCGCTTCGATGCCGTCCGGGGTCGTCTTGGCC
>JBGSBQ010000355.1:0-4660 GCA_041730475.1 Sphingomonadaceae bacterium | reverse complement strand
GCCAATCGCTCAAAAATTGCCAAATCGATTGCGGATTGGCATTTTATGAGCGATTGGCAGACCTGACCCCGGTGTTGCTGTTGGTTAGCGGGTGGCGAGGGCTTTGATGACGTCGAGGGCGGTGGGGGCGCTGTGGGTGGCGTGGACCTGGTTGCGGCCGCCTTCTTTGGCGCTGTACATGGCGCGGTCGGCCGTCACGAATAACGATTCGATGTTGTCGAGCTGGCCCGGGATGATGGTCGAGACGCCGATGCTGACCGTGATCCACGGCGACGTCGGTGAGCGCGGGTGCGGCAGCTGCAGCGATTCGACGTGGGCGCGGATCGATTCGGCCAGCAAATAGGCCGAGTCGCTGGCCGTTTCGGCAAACAGCAGCACGAATTCTTCGCCGCCGTAGCGCGCCGCCAGATCGGTCGGGCGCAGCGCGTGCGAGTTGATGGCCTGCGCCACGCGCTGCAGGCAGACGTCGCCCGCTGCATGGCCCAAGGTGTCGTTAAACAGCTTGAAGTGGTCGACGTCCATCACCACCAGCGATAGCGGCAGTCCGCTGCGGATGGCGCGCTGCCATTCTTTTTCGAGGAAGTTGTCAAAGTGGCGCCGGTTGGCGATCTTGGTCAGTGGGTCGACCATGGCGGCGCGCTGCAGCGCATCTTCGGACAGCTTGTGGTGGGTGATGTCGTGCAGCAGGCCGATGAACAGCGGCTCGCGCAGATACATCGGCGTCAGCGTCAGGTCCATGCACACCGAGCTGCCGTCGCGGTGACGGATGATCACTTCGCGGGTGCCGTGATGGTGCGCCGTTTCCGGCGCCGCCGCGTAGCGTTCGAAGTAGTCCAGATATTCCTGCGCTACCATCGGGTTCAATAGGTCGGAAATGCGACGCCCGGCCAGTGCCTGGGCCGGGTAGCCCAGGTATTTGTCACAGGCCGGATTGGTGAACTGGATGCGGCCATCCGCTTCAAAGATCAGCAGCCCTTCGGCCATATTGTTGACGATGGTGCGCAGCCGTTCGGCTTGCTCTTCCTGGGTCTCGCTGCGGCTGCGGATCTGCAGCTGGGTACGGACCCGGGCGCATACTTCGGCCATGCGCAGCGGCTTGCCGATGTAGTCGACGGCGCCGATGTCGAAGCCGGCGACGACGTCGGCGGTGTCGTTGCGGGCACTCATGAAGATCACCGGAATACGCTGCGTGGCGGCGTGGCTTTTCAGCTGGCGGCAGGTTTCAAAGCCGTCCATGCCGGGCATGACGACGTCCAGCAGGATCAGGTCCGGGTGCACCCGGCGCGCAATCGTCAGCGCCCGCTCGCCCGAGGTGGCAACGTAGGCCTGATAACCCTGGTCTACCATCAGCTTGCGCAGCATGCCGAGGTTTTCCGGCGCGTCGTCGACGATCAGCACGGCCGCATCCCGGCGCGCGGCAACAGCTGGGGATGCCGACTGGTATGGCTGGCCGGCGGCCGGAGTATCTGCGTAAGGGCACAAGGGTAGGACCTGATTGAAGTGACTATCTGTCCAAATCATACCGCTTTGCTTTCCGGAAATGTAGGAAAAATTTCGTGCGATGCGACCTGAGCGCGTGAATTCCGGGTCATTTGGAAAGAAACGGGACAAACTTGCGAGATGGTATAGACGTCATGGCACGTCCAGGGGGGGATTCGTTACTTTTGGTGAGTATTTTAGTTCATTACTGTTGTATTTTTGCTGCGGGGCCGACACTGGTCTGGTCCCGCAGCAGGGGGCGGCGTCAGATTTTGGCGGCGATCAGCTTGCCGAGGATCTCGATGCCAGCGCGGATACGTTCCGGTGGCACGGTCACGAACGACAGGCGCAGCGTGTTGGTTTCCGGTTCATTCGCGTAGAACGGCGAACCGGGCACGAACGCGACTTTCTGGGCAATCGCTTCATCCAGCAGCGCCATGGCGTTGATGTGCTTGGGCAGCGTGACCCAGATGAACATGCCGCCTTCCGGCTTGGTCCATTCGACGCTGGCCGGGAAGTGCTGGGCCATGGCATCCAGCATGACCTGGCACTGGTCGCTGTACAGGTGGCGGATTTCCGGAATGTGACGGTCGAGGAAGCCATCCTTGATGACCTGATGGACCACCATCTGCGTCAGTTGCGAGGTGTGCAGGTCGGCGGCCTGTTTGGCCAGTTCCAGACGGCGTACCAGCGGCAGCGGCGCCACCACGTAGCCGAGGCGGATGCCTGGGGTCAGCACTTTGGAGAAGGAGCCCATGTAGATGACGCCATCCGGGTTCATCGCGACCATCTTCGGCAGCGGCTCGCCCTTGTAGCTGAGCGCGCCGTATGGATCATCTTCGATCAGTGGCAGGCCGAGGCGGGCACAGGTTTCCACCAGCTCCAGACGGCGTTCCAGCGACAGCGAGCGGCCGGTCGGGTTCTGGAAGTTCGGCAGTGCGTACAGCAGGCGCGCACCTTGCGCGACCGGGGCCAGCGAGGCCGGCACCAGACCATGGGCATCAGTCTCGACCGAGACGAATTCCGGACGGTAGACCGAGAACGCTTGCAGCGCGCCCAGATAGGACGGGGTCTCGACCAGCACGCGGCTGCCTTCGTCGATCAGGACTTTGCCCAGCAGGTCCAGCGCTTGCTGCGAACCGGAGGTCATCAGTACCTGTTCCGGCACGATCTTGGCGCCATCGGTCGACAGCGAGTCGGCGATCCACTGGCGCAGCGGCAGGTAACCGTCGGTCGGGCCGTATTGCAGCGCGACTTTGCCGCTGTTGCTCAATACGGTGTCGAATGCGACTTTCATTTCTTCGACCGGGAAGGTGGCGGGCGACGGCAGGCCGCCAGCGAACGAGATGATCTCAGGCTGCTGCGTAATCTTCAGGATTTCGCGGATGAAGGAGCTTTGCAGCTGGTCGGCGCGCTCGGAAAAGCGCCACTGGATCGGGTTCGGGTTTTCGATTTTCATTGCAGTCTCACGTTGGATTAGTTATTCGACTTCGGCGATCAGTTCGATTTCGACGCAGGCGCCGAGCGGGATCTGGGCCACGCCAAAGGCGGAGCGGGCATGCTTGCCGGCGTCGCCGAAGACCTGACCGATCAGTTCGGACGCGCCATTGGTGACCAAATGCTGTTCGGTGAAGTCGGGCGTGGAATTGACCAGGCTCATGACTTTGACGATGCGCTTCACGCGGTTCAGGTCGCCGCCCACGGCGGCTTGCAGCGTGCCGATCAGGTCGACAGCGATGGCGCGCGCGGCGGCCTTGCCTTCGGCGGTGTCGATATTCTTGCCCAACTGGCCAACCCAGACGCTGCCATCGGCCTTCTTGGCGATGTGACCAGACAGGAACACCAGATTGCCGGTCTGTGCGTACATGACGTAGGCGGCGGCAGGGGTGGCAGGGGCGGCGAGGGTGATATCGAGCGCTTTGAGTTGGTCGTAAACTGACATTTGGTATCCAGTAAAAGTTGTCGTGTAGTGATCGGTGTTGCGGTATCCGGTGCGCGCTAGCGCGCGGCAGACCGATATTGTACGTCGTGCACGGAGCGACGCCTACCAACGCCCCAAAATCAAGATTCTCTATGGCCCGAAGCGGCTTTTTCCCCCGTTTTGCGGCCCCGTGCAGGCTCCCGGGCGTCACCGATTGCGAATCGGGACCGGCGCCGGAGCGCCCCAAGGGGACGCCACTGGTGTATGCTAAGGCCGAACACCAGTACAGTACCAGTACACTTGTCCACATAGCCTCTCATACTGTGACGGTAAGATGACCAATACACTGCTCAAATCTGCGGTTGTGACCGCCCCGCTGGTGGAGTTGCTGGCGCGCGAAGCGGGCGAATCGCTGATCGACCAGATCGTGCGCTCGGTGGCGGCGCGCATCGACGAGCGCATGCTGCGCGGCGGTGCCCGTATGCCGTCGATCCGCCAGTTCGCGGCCCGCCATGGGGTGTCCTGCTTCACCGTGGTGGCCGGCTACGACAAGCTGGTGGCGCGCGGCTATCTGGAGTCGCGCCGCGGCGCCGGCTTCTTCGTGCGCGAGCGGGCGTCGACGCTGTCGGTGCTGACGGCGCTGCAACCGCAGGGCTTTGACAGCAAGGCGATCGACGTGGTCTGGCTGGTGCGCAATATGTTCCGCCAGATGCCATACCAGCAGATGCCCGGTACCGGGGTGCTGCCGTCCGAGTGGCTCGATGGCGCGGCGGTGGCGAATGCGCTGCGCGCTGTCAGCCGCCAGCATCCCAGCCTGCTGCTCAGTTATGGCACGCCGCAGGGCTTTTTGCCGTTGCGCCAGCAATTGCAGCAGAAACTGGCGGAGCTGGAAATTGGCGCCGCGCCCGAGCAGATCGTCACCACGGTGGGCGTGACGCAGGCGCTGGACCTGGTGGCGCGCGAGTTCACCCAGCCCGGCGACACCATCTTTGTCGACGACCCGGCCTGGTTCCTGATGTTTGGCTCGTTCGCCGCGCTGGGCGCCAAGGTGGTCGGCATCCCGCGCTTGGCCGACGGCCCGGATATTGCGCGGCTGGCGGAGCTGGCGGCGCTGCACCAGCCCAAGCTGTACGTGATCAATTCGGTGCTGCACAATCCCAGCTCGACCTCGCTGTCGGCGGCCAAGGCGTTCCAGGTGCTGCGGCTGAACTGGTAGGCGCCGCGGTAGGTGCGGCTGGCGCTGACGGCGGCGTAGTTGCC
>JBGSBQ010000354.1:0-4661 GCA_041730475.1 Sphingomonadaceae bacterium | reverse complement strand
GCGTTAAGCAGCGAGGGAGCAAGGCCCAGCGAGGAAAAAGACATGATGGCCTTAGAAAAAGCGGTGAACAGGCCGCCAGTATAATGCACGCGTTGCCCTGATGCCCCATTCATGGGAATATACGATTTTTGACGAAGAGATACCGCCGATGATCAATTGGGATGCCCACGCCTGCCTGCCACAGCATCCGCAGGCCGACTTTACGCCCGTGCAGCAGCTGCATGCCGCCGGCGTCAATTATGTGTCGCTCAACGTCGGCGCCGACATGAACCCGATAACACAGGTAATGTCGGTGATCGCCGGCTACCGCGCCACCATTGCATCCGATCCGGAGCGCTACGTGCTGGTCTCGAGCGTCGACGATATCATTCAGGCTGCCGCCGACGGCCGCATCGCCATCAGCTTCGATCTGGAAGGCGCCATGCCGCTGCTGGAACAGCCGGAAATGGTGGCCCTGTACGCGCAGCTCGGCGTGCGCCAGATGCACTTCGCCTACAACCGCAATAACAGCGTGGCCGATGGCTGCCACGATACGCCACGCGGCCTGACCCATCTGGGCCACAGCATGGTGGCCGCCGTCAATCAGGCTGGCATCCTGATGGACTGCTCGCACACAGGCCGCCGCTGCAGCCTCGATATCATGGCAGCCTCCGTCCATCCGGTGATCTTTAGCCATGCCAATCCTTACACGCTGGTACAGCACGACCGTAACGTCACCGACGAACAGATCGTCGCCTGCGCCGCGACCGGCGGCGTGATTTGCGTATCCGGCCTGTCCTGGTTCCTTGGTCAGGAAAACCCGGGCGCCGACGACGTGGCCCGCCATGTCGCCTACATCGCCGACCGGGTTGGCGTGGCGCACGCCGGGATCGGCCTCGATATCTGCTTCCAGCAAGCGAACCTTGACGATACCCCTCCGGGCGCCTTCGATCCGGGCTACTGGTGGCCGGCGACGACCGGCTACGACGCCAGCAAGCCGCCGACCTTTACGCCACCGGCCGTCTGGCGTCAGCTGGCTGCAGCACTGCGCCGCGTCGGTCTGAGCGACGCCGAAGCCGAAATGGTCATGGGCCGCAACATGATGCGGGTGGCGCAGCAGGTCTGGGGCCAGTCGCAGGCCTTACGAAAGGCCGCCTGAACGTCAGGCACTTGGGCTAGGCGATAGCCGTTATAATGGTTAGCTGAATCGTGCGCGGCCCCGCCGCGCCCAGCTATGCCCTGCTGCTCTCGCACCGCTCTTTCAACCGCTACGCTTTTGGCCTGTCCCGTGAATCCACATCTCGACAAACTGCAACCCTATCCGTTTGAAAAACTGCGCCAGCTGTTCGCGCAGGTAACCGCCAACCCGCAATACAAGGCCATCAGCCTGGGCATGGGCGAACCCAAGCACCCGACTCCGGCCTTCATCCAGCAAGCGCTGATCGATAACGTCGCCGGCCTGGCCACCTACCCGACCACGGTCGGTTCGGACGCGCTGCGCGGCGCCATCGCCGGCTGGCTGGAACGCCGCTACGGCCTGCCGGCGTTGAATCCGGCCACCCAGGTACTGCCGGTGAACGGTTCACGCGAAGCCTTGTTCGCGCTGGCCCAGACCGTGATCGATCCGGCCGCTAAGGCGCTGGTGATCAGCCCCAATCCGTTCTACCAGATTTATGAAGGCGCGGCCTATCTGGCTGGCGCCGAGCCGTACTTCGTCAACTCCGACCCGGCCCGCAACTTCGGCTGCGATTACGACAGCATCCCGGCCAGCGTCTGGGAACGGGTCCAGCTGCTATTCCTGTGCTCACCCGGCAACCCGACCGGCGCCGTGCTGACGCTGACCGACTGGGAAAACCTGTTTGCGCTGTCGGAACGCTACAACTTCATCATCGCCGCCGACGAGTGCTATTCCGAGATCTACCACACCGACGAGGCGCCATTGGGCGCGCTGCAAGCGGCCCACATACTGGGGCTGTCGACGGTGGAACGGCCGTATGCACGGCTGGTGGTGTTCAGCAGCCTGTCGAAGCGCTCCAATGTACCGGGCATGCGCTCGGGCTTCGTGGCCGGCGACGCCGAAGTACTGAAAAAATTCCTGTTGTACCGCACCTATCACGGCGGCGCCATGAGCCCTGCCGTGCAAGCTGCGTCGGTCGCGGCCTGGAACGACGAAACCCACGTCGAAGAGAACCGCACCAAATACCGCGCCAAGTTCAACGCCGTCACGCCGCTGCTGCGCGAGGTGCTGGACGTGGAACTGCCGGACGCCGGCTTCTACCTGTGGGCCGATGTCAGCCGCACCGGCCTGTCCGACACCGAATTCGCGCAGCGTTTGTACGCCGAATATAATGTCACGGTACTGCCGGGCAGCTATCTGGCACGCGACGCCCACGGCATCAATCCGGGCCGCAACCGCATTCGTATGGCGCTGGTGGCCGAGACCGAAGAAGGTCTGGAAGCGGCCCAGCGCATCGTCCAATTCTGTAAAACTCTGTCTCAATCAGCTCAGTAAAGAGAACCACATCATGACCCAACAACTCGAACAAATCATCGACCAGGCCTGGGAAGACCGCGCCAACATCAACCCGGCCAATGGCAGCGCCGAACTGCGCGCCGCCGTCTCGCACGTGATCGCGGGTCTGGACGCCGGCACCATCCGCGTGGCCGACAAGGCCAGCGGCAGCTGGGTGGTCAACCAGTGGGTCAAGAAGGCCGTACTGCTGTCGTTCCGCCTCGAAAACAACGTGCAGATGCCATCCGACGGCACCATGCAGTTTTACGACAAGGTACCGACCAAGTTCGCCAACTACACCGCTGAAGATTTCGCCAAAGGCGGCTTCCGCGTGGTGCCGCCAGCAGTGGCACGCCGTGGCTCCTTCATCGGCAAGAACGTGGTACTGATGCCGTCCTACGTCAACATCGGCGCTTACGTCGATGAAGGCGCGATGATCGATACATGGGCTACCGTCGGCTCCTGCGCCCAGATCGGCAAGAACGTCCACCTGTTGGGCGGCGTCGGCATCGGCGGCGTGCTGGAACCGATGCAGGCCAATCCAACCATCATCGAAGACAACTGCTTCATCGGCGCCCGTTCCGAAATCGTCGAAGGCGTGATCGTCGAAGAAAACTCGGTGATCTCGATGGGCGTGTACATCGGCCAGTCGACCAAGATTTACGACCGCGCCACTGGTGAAGTCACTTACGGCCGCGTGCCAGCCGGCTCGGTGGTGGTATCGGGTTCGCTGCCATCGGACGACGGCAAGTACTCGCTGTACTGCGCCGTCATCGTCAAACGCGTCGATGCCCAGACCCGCTCGAAAACCGCCATCAACGAACTGCTGCGCGGGATTTAAAAAAGCGGGGACAGACCATAATCGTGTCTAGTTAAGGCGCCGTAGCGTGCGCTTGCACCCCAGGACAAAACCTGGGGTCAGACCCGTCGGGTCTGACCCCGGCGTTGCGTCGGTGGGGTTTGCCGGCAGCTCTGCGCCTTAACTTAACGGCATCAGGATTTAATCACCAGGGAGTAGTGCCATGGCCATGGATCGTTTGTTCCAGCTGATGAAGGAAAAGAACGCTTCGGATATGTTCTTCGCGGTGAACTCGCCGGTGCATATCAAAATCAACGGCAACCTGATACCGATTAACCAGCAAAAGCTGGAGCCGGACAACATTCGCTCCCTGCTGGCGGAAATCGCCACGCCCGAGCAAATGGCGGAACTGGAGCGCGACAACGAACTGAATATGGGCGTTTCGGTGCCCAATCTGAGCCGTTTCCGCCTGTCGGCGTTCCGCCAGCGTGGCAGCATTTCGGCCGTATTCCGCTTCGTGCCGGCGAATATCCCGGCACTGGCCGACCTTGACCTGCCACCGGTGCTGGCCGACCTGATCATGGAAAAGCGCGGCCTGCTGCTGCTGGTCGGCTCGACCGGCTCCGGCAAGTCGACCACCATCGCCTCCATGCTCGATCACCGCAACGAGCTGCGCTCAGGCCATATCCTGACGCTCGAAGACCCGATCGAATATCTGTTCAAGAACAAGAAATCCATCGTCAACCAGCGCGAAATCGGCAGCGATGCCAAGGATTTCTATACCGCGCTGCGCAATTCGATGCGGCAGGCGCCGGACTGCATCCTGATCGGCGAAATCCGCGACAAGGAAACCATGGCCGCGGCGCTGGCCTATGCCCAGTCGGGCCATCTGGTACTGGCCACGCTGCACGCAAATAACAGCTACAACGCCCTGAATCGCATCATCAGCTTCTACCCGATCGACAACCGCGCTGCGCTGCTGCAGGACCTGTCGTCGACGGTAAAAGCCATCGTTTCGCAGCGCCTGGTGCGCTCGATCAATGGTGGTGCCCGCACGGCGGCGGTGGAAGTGATGGTCAATACCCGCTATATCGCCGACCTGATCGAAAAGGGCGAAATCGGCCAGATCAAGGAAGCGATGGAGAAAAGCCTGTCGCCCGGCTCGCAGTCGTTCGAGTTGGCCCTGCTCAAACTGGTGCAGGATGGCCGCATCAGCCAGGACGAAGCACTGGCCAACGCCGATTCCGCCACCAACCTGCTCTGGCTACTGAATAATGGCCCGGACAGCAAGTCGGCACAGGCCGACCCGGAGCCCAAAGCGGCCGAAGAAACCTCGTTTACCGAGTTAACCCTCAATACTTGAGCGGCAAC
>JBGSBQ010000353.1:0-4668 GCA_041730475.1 Sphingomonadaceae bacterium | reverse complement strand
TCACCGCCGCCATCACCAACTGGCTGCACCAGATAGACGCGTTCGGGATGTTTGCGTTCGTGCTCATACACATAGTCGAGCATCAGAGGGGCTGCTGGATTCGCGCTCATGGACGTAGTCTCCGAAATTGGCGGCGTTCATACACCGTCTGACTTCATCCTGCCACGAAAACCCCGCCGCGACAAATCCGCAAGTCACATTCGCATCAGCAGGCCGCGTGATTGACGGTGATAACGTGGATCGCCAGGCCACCGAGCGAGGTTTCCTTGTACTTGGCCTGCATGTCGGCGCCGGTCTGGCGCATGGTCTCGATCACTTCATCGAGGCTGACAAAATGGGTGCCATCGCCCTTCAGCGCCAGTGCCGCAGCGGTAATCGCCTTGACCGCGCCCATGCCATTGCGCTCGATGCACGGAATTTGCACCAGTCCACCGATCGGATCGCAGGTCATGCCGAGATGGTGCTCAATGCCGATTTCAGCGGCGTTCTCGATCTGCCGGTTGCTGCCGCCCAGCGCCGCCACCAGACCGGCCGCCGCCATCGCACAGGCCACGCCAACCTCGCCCTGACAGCCGATTTCGGCGCCGGAAATGGACGCATTCCGTTTGCACAGCATACCGATGGCCGCCGACGTCAGCATGAAGTTGCGGATACCGGTCACCGGATCACTGGGGTGGCAATCCTCCGCGTAGTAGCGCAGCACTGCCGGAATGATGCCGGCAGCACCATTGGTCGGTGCCGTGACGACCCGGCCGCCGGCCGCGTTTTCCTCATTCACTGCCATCGCATACAGGCTGACCTGATGCAGCGCATCATGCGGCAGCTCATTCGCGCGGTCCTTGCTGGCCGTGGCCTGCTGCCACAGGTTGGCGGCGCGGCGCTTGACGTGCAAGCCGCCGGGCAGCTGGCCGCCGGTCGCCAGACCATGGGCGATACAGTCACGCATCACCTGCCAGATCTTGTCGATGCCGGCATCGAGTGCCGCGCCATCCAGCTTGACGCACTCATTCGCGCGCAGCATGGCCGGAATCGTCAGACCACTGGCATCGCCATGGGCCAGCAACTGGGCCATGGTATCGAAGGGGTAAGGGATCGCCGCATTCGGCGTGGCCGATGCCGGGACCGCATCCAGTCCTTCGCCCTGCTCCTTGATAAAGCCGCCGCCGATCGAATAATACACTTTGCTGGTACGGCTGCCATCGGCACGCTCGATGCTGAAGCGCATGCCGTTGGGGTGCTCGGGCAGCGATTCGCTCTTGTGGAAGATTACACCGCTCGCCATCTTGAACGGTACAACATGCTGGCCCAGCAATTTCAGCTCACCCGCCGCTTCAGCTGCCGCCAGCATGGCATCGACCCGGGTCGGCTCCACGTCCTGCGGGGTTTCTCCCATCAGGCCGAGGAGCACGGCCTTGTCGGTCGCGTGCCCGACGCCAGTCAGCGCCAGCGAGCCATACAGCGCCACTTCGGCACGGACGACGTTATCGAGCGGAGCGCATTCCAGCAAAAAGCGGCGGGCGGCAACCATCGGTCCCACGGTGTGGGAGCTCGACGGCCCGATGCCGATCTTGAATAAATCAAATACGCTCATGTCCATCTGCTTGTCTCTTTATGTTTTATTTGTTGGGTAAATCAGGCTGCCTTGCCGAGGCTGACATCGACATTGGCCAGCATGTCGGCCACCATCTGGTCGATACCGATGCTGGCTTTCCAGCCCCAGTCGGCAGTGGCGCTGGCATCGTCCAGGCTTTGCGGCCAGGTATCGGCGATGGCCTGGCGGCTGTCTGGTTGGTAGGCGATCTTGAAGTCCGGGATGGCGCGGGTAATCGCCGCCGCCAGCTGCTCCGGATTGAACGACACGCCTGCCACGTTGTATGCCGAGCGGACCTTGATCTGTTCTGCCGGCGCGTCCATCAGTTCGATGGTGGCGCGGATCGCATCGGGCATGTAGATCATCGGCAGCGTGGTGTGCGGACCGAGGAAGCATTCATAGCGCTCGCCGCGCAGCGCCGAGTGGAAGATCGCGATGGCGTAGTCAGTCGTACCACCGCCCGGAGGCGATTTGAAGCTGATGATGCCGGGGTAGCGGATGCTGCGCACGTCGACGCCATATTTCAGGAAGTAGTACTCGCACAGGCGTTCGCCGGCCAGCTTGCTGATGCCGTAGATCGTGGTCGGGTCCATCACCGTCAGCTGCGGGGTGCTGGCGCTTGGCGTGTTCGGGCCGAAGGCAGCAATCGATGACGGCCAGAAAATGCGCAGCGGCTTGCCGATGGCATTGCGTTCACGCGCCGTCTCCAGGATGTTCAGCAGGCCGTCCATGTTCAGGGTCCAGGCTTTCAGCGGTGCAGCTTCGCCGGTCGCCGACAGCATCGCCGCCAGCTGATACACCTGCGTGATGCCTTCACTGCTGACCAGCGCCGACAGCGCTTCCTTGTCGAGCACATTCAGTTGCGTGTAGCGGGCGGCCTGATACAGATTGGTCGGGCTGATGTCGCTGGCGATGACGTTCTGGGCGCCGTGCTGCGCGGCGAGGGCTTCTACCAGCTCGCTGCCGATTTGGCCATTGGCGCCGATGACGAGGATGCGTTCCATATGATTGTTCCTGACGATTTTCATGTTATTGAGTTTGCAGCAGGCCCAGTTCATGGCCAGCCTGTTCGAATGCTTTGAGTACGGTGTCGAGCTGGGCCCGGGTGTGGGCAGCGGACAGCTGCACGCGCACACGGGCCTGGCCCATCGGGACCACCGGGTAGAAGAAGCCGCTGAGCAGAACGCCCAGCTCATACATTCGAGCAGCAAACTTTTGCGCCACCGGCGCTTCGAACAGCATCACCGGCACCACCGGGTGCGTGCCCGGCTTGATGGTGAAGCCGATGCGCTCAATCTCCTGACGGAAGTAAGCGGTATTTTCATGCAGGCGATCACGCAATTCGGTCGACTGCGACAGGCGCTCTAGCACCGTCAGCGAAGCACCGGCGATCGAGGGCGCCAGCGTGTTGGAGAACAAATACGGCCGCGACTTCTGGCGCAGCATGTCGATTACTTCCTTGCGTGCCGACGTGAAGCCGCCCATCGCGCCACCCAGTGCCTTGCCCAGCGTACCGGTAATGATGTCGATCCGGCCCATGACGTTGTGGTGTTCGTGCGTGCCGCGCCCGGTTTTGCCCATGAAGCCCGATGCATGGCATTCATCGATCATCACCAGTGCGCCGTACTGGTCGGCCAGATCGCAGATCTTGTCCAGCTGGGCGATGGTGCCATCCATCGAAAATACGCCGTCGGTGACGATCACCTTATGGCGCTTGCCAGCAGCCGCTTGCAGCTGCAGTTCCAGATCGGCCATGTCATTGTGGGCGTAACGGAAACGGGCTGCTTTGCACAGACGAATGCCATCGATGATGGAGGCGTGGTTCAGCGCATCGGAGATGATCGCGTCGTTTTCATCGAACAGCGGTTCAAAGACACCGCCATTGGCGTCGAAGGCAGCCGCGTACAGGATCGTGTCTTCGGTACCGAGGAAGCTGGAAAGCGCCTGTTCCAGTTGCTTGTGGACGGTCTGGGTGCCGCAGATAAAACGCACCGACGACAGACCGTAACCATATTTTTCAGTAGCGTCGATCGACGCCTGCGCCACCCACTCCTCACCCGACAGGCCGAGGTAGTTATTGGCACACATATTAATCAGCGTGCGGCCATCGGCACCCACCACCTCCGAGCCCTGACGCGACGCCAGTACGCGCTCCGGCTTGTACAAGCCCTGCTCGCGCAGCTGGTCCAGAGTCTGCTGCAGGCCGCTGAAGAAGGTATTTTTCGCTTGGTTGCTCATGATGGTCCTTGTAGTGGTGAGGTGCGGCGGTCGCTTGACCGTGCAACGCTATATGCTGTACCGTGTCCAACAGACGATTCCGTTAACTCGATCGAAATTCGCTATCTCGAACACAAATTCAATATATCGAATATTACAGAAAGCCAGTAAACTCCGCAATATGCCTGCGTGCGGTAATTCGTCTGCTTTGCCGATTGATTTAC
The DNA here is from genome assembly GCA_041730475.1 of Sphingomonadaceae bacterium. Classification (GTDB taxonomy): domain Bacteria; phylum Pseudomonadota; class Gammaproteobacteria; order Burkholderiales; family Burkholderiaceae_D; genus Rugamonas. The sequence continues at coordinate 636 of JBGSBQ010000353.1, read as the reverse complement.
TTAAAATGTAGCCTATCCGCCGAATAAAACAATGAAAACTCCTGTTGCGACAAATGCACCACCCGAAGTCGGCGCCGCGCTACAGCGCCTGCGCCTGGCCCGGGGCCTGACCCTGGAAGACCTGTCGCGGATTGCTGGTGTCTCTAAATCAATGTTGTCCCAGATTGAACGTGAAAAAGCCAATCCCACCATCGCCATCACCTGGCGGCTGGCGAATGCGTTAGGCGTGCCGATCGGCGAGTTGCTGGCCAGCGCGGAGCCGCAGACCGAGACCATACGGGTGCTGGACGCCCATGAAACGCCCACGCTACCCGGCCAACATGCCGGTTACGTGCTGCGCATCCTGGGGCCGATGGAGCTGGCGGGCAAATATGAATGGTATGAACTGACGCTGGCGCCGGGCGGCGAACTGGCATCGCAGCCGCATGATCCGGGCGCGACAGAACACCTGACGCTGCTGCATGGCGCGGTCGAGGTGGAAGTGGGAGCCAACAAGAAGAAGGTCAAACTGGGGGGCACGGCGCGCTATCCGGCCGACCTCCAGCATTCAATCCGTAATACCGGCAAGACCGAGGCCAAGGCCCTGCTGGTGGTGATACACCGCTAACTTCCGGCGGCGTTCAGGCGCCGGTGCGC
>JBGSBQ010000352.1:0-4669 GCA_041730475.1 Sphingomonadaceae bacterium | reverse complement strand
GCCCACGTGCTGGCCCGCGGTCTTGCCGATGGTCCGACCTTCGCGCATGGCATGACCAAGAAAATGCTACAGCAGGAATGGAATATGGGCGTCGACGAAGCGATCGAGGCAGAAGCGCAGGCGCAGGCGATCTGCATGGCGACCAACGACTTCCATCGCGCCTATCACGCCTTCGTGGCCAAGCAAAAACCAGAATTTGAAGGCGATTGATGAGCGATAAAACCTATCTCGACTGGCCGTTTTTCGAGCCCCGGCACGCTGCGCTGGAGCGCGAACTGGATGCGTGGGCCAGCCAGCATATCAGCCAGCAGCATGATGCCGACGTCGATGCCGCCTGCCGCCATCTGGTGCGCCAGCTAGGTGACGCCGGCTGGCTGCGCCATGCAGTCGGCGGAATCGCCGATGGCGGCCATGCCGACGCCATCGACACCCGCGCCATTTGCCTGATCCGCGAGACGCTGGGCCGATATTCAGGACTGGCCGATTTCGCGTTTGCGATGCAGGGGCTGGGCTCGGGCGCTATCAGCCTGCATGGCAGCGCAGCCCAACGTGCGGCGTACCTGCCACGGGTAGCACGCGGCGACGCCATCGCAGCCTTCGCGCTGTCCGAGCCGCAGGCCGGTTCTGACGTCGCCGCCATGCAGTGCGCAGTGCTAGCCGACGGCGACGACTATGTCCTGAACGGCGAAAAAACCTGGATTTCCAACGGCGGCATTGCCGATTTCTACGTGGTGTTCGCCCGTACCGGCGAAGCCCCGGGTGCGCGCGGAATCAGTGCGTTCATCGTCGATGCCGACACGCCCGGCTTCGCCATCGCCGAACGTATCAACGTGATGGCGCCGCACCCGCTGGCACGCCTGCGATTTACCGATTGCCGCATCCCGGCCAGCCAGCGGCTCGGTGCAGCGGGGCAGGGCTTCAAGGTCGCGATGGCCACGCTGGACGTGTTCCGCACATCGGTCGCGGCGGCCGCACTGGGCTTCGCCCGGCGGGCGCTGGATGAAGCGCTGACCCATGCCACCGGGCGTGCCATGTTCGGTCATACGCTGGCCGACTTTCAACTGACGCAGGCCAAGCTGGCCCAGATGGCGACCGGCATCGACGCCGCCGCGCTGCTGACTTACCGCGCCGCTTGGCAGCGCGATCAGGGGCGCAACGTGACGAAAGAGGCGGCGATGGCCAAGCTGACGGCCACCGAGACCGCGCAGCAGGTGATCGACGCCGCGCTGCAGATGTTCGGTGGACTGGGCGTGGTCAGCGAGCATCCGGTCGAGCGCCTGTACCGCGAAATCCGCGCACTGCGCATCTATGAAGGCGCGACGGAAGTGCAGCAACTGATCATCGCAAGGGAACTACTAAACCCCTCGCATAACCGCTAACCCGTCGTTCCCGCGAAGGCGGGAACCTATGCTGAGTCCTGAAGACACGCTCCATAAGCTCCCCTCGCGCGGGAACGACGGCTTTTCGAACCACCCTGTTGCGAGGCATCAGCATCTAACTTTTATACGGAATATTTATGGAATTTTTACAACCGCCAGGCTGGGTTCGGCCGCGCGGCTATTCGAACGGTGTCGCAGCCAGCGGCAAGATGGTGTTCGTCAGCGGCATGATCGGCTGGGATGCGCAAGGCGTATTCCACACCGACGACTTTGCCGGTCAGGTACGGCAAGCGCTGCAGAATATCGTCGCCGTGCTGGCAGAAGCGAGCGCGCGCCCCGAGCACATCGTGCGTATGACGTGGTACGTGCTGGATAAGCAGGAGTATGTGGCGGCCTATAAGGATATCGGCATCGCCTACCGCGAAGTCATCGGCCTGCATTTCCCGGCCATGACGGCGGTGCAGGTGGCAGGGCTAGTCGAAGATCGGGCCAAGGTGGAGATCGAAGTAACGGCAGTGCTGTTGGCATGAAATGTGTGGCGCTGTGATGTCCTCTGCTTGTGTTGTCATGCAAACAATGTAAAAATAGGTCAGTAATCGACTGGCGCCGTATTCGCGTCCTTCATTCAAGGCTCTGCATGACTACCATAGATCCAGCCGCTGATGCCCCGATTGATAACGTAACGCGCCGCGACGTGCTGGTGATTGGCGCCGGGCTTGCTGGCTCGGCCGCCGCTGCGGTCTTGGCCCGTAGCGGTCTGTCAGTTACCGTGATCGATCCCTACGCCGTGTTTCCGCCACTGTTTCGTGCCGAGAAAATCGAGCCCGACCAGGCCGCCCTATTGCAATCGCTGGGCTTACTGGATAGCGTCAAGCAGAAGACCCGTCTCATCAGGGAGATTATCCACGGGCGTGCCGGTCAGGTGCTGCATCGGCGCGCTATCGAGCAGTTCGGCATCAGCTACTGCGATATAGTCAACCAGGTCAGGACGCAAATCCCGGCACAGGTAGAATTTAAGCTTAGCCGCGTGGAAAAATTGCTTGCCGATCCCGTCAGACCGCGCGCCGAACTAGCTGACGGTTCCATTTATGAAGGCCGGCTGGTGGTGCTAGCCAGTGGCATGACGGGCCGCCTGTTCGAACAGCTAGAAGTGCAAAAGCAGATGGTCAAGGAAGAACTTTCAATGGCGTTCGGCTTCATGCTGGAGCGCACCGATGGCCTGCCGTTCCTCTTCGACGCGGTCACGTACCGTCCCATCTCGTATGCGGGCAAGGTTGGCTATGTGACGCTGTTCCGCATGGGAAATGCAATGCGCGCCAATATTTTTGCATACTGGCCGGCGCGCGACGCCACCACCAAGGAGTTGCTGCGCGAGCCGGCCAGCACCCTGCCGCGCCTGCTGCCGGGCCTGGATCAGCTGATCGGTAGTTACGCGGTGCAGGGCAAGATCGAGCCCTTCAAGATCGACCTTTACCGCATGCGCGATTGCGCCCGGCCCGGCGTCGTGTTCATCGGCGACGCCTACCAGAGCGTGTGTCCGTCCACCGGCATGGGCTTGAGCAAGGTGCTTAACGACGTCGAGATTCTGTGCAAGGAATTCGTGCCGCAGTGGTTGGCCGCGCCGTCGATCACGGCCGCCAGCGTGGCCCACTTCTACGCGCACGCACGCAAGAACGCGGTCGACAACCTGGCGCTCAAGCAGGCGCTGGCGGGCCGCGACAGCGTGCTGGATAATTCGCTGCGCTGGCGCCTGCGTCGGCTGGTTCGAGGCTGGCGCTTCGCGCACGGCGTATGAGGCTGCCGTTACGCAGCGTTTTTCATATTCACCAGGAAGCTCATCGCTTGCGGGCCTTCGCGCCAGTATTCGATCAGCTCTAGTTGCGGATTGCGTGCCAGCCATTCGGCGCAAGCGCGCTGCTCGCCTTGCTGCGGACTGCCCTTGAAACGGAACCAGTCGTGGAAGATGATGATGGTGCCTTGGCCTACGATATCGGTGATGAAGTCCAGCACCGGCACCGTCGACTCGTACAAATCGCAATCAATCATGATCATGGCCGCTTGGCGCAGCTGGTGCCGCGTCTTGACGTCGGGCGTCAGGCTCTGGTCATACATGCCGCGCACCGTGATCACTCGGCTCAGGTCGGTTCCGTCACGGGCGATATTGCGCCGGAACTGCTCCTCGGAACAGGCGTAGGCACCGGCAAAGTAGTCGACCTGGCGCGTTGCCTCGCCTTCCGGCAAGCCCTCGAAAGAGTCGAAGGCGAAATAGCGCGGCTTGGTGGCGATCCACTGCGTGCTTGCCGGCGAAGGCGGCAGCTCGCGCGCGACCACGCGGCGCTGCTGTTCAACCTTGCGAAACGCCTCGGAAAACGAGGCGCCGCGGAATACGCCAAACTCCAGGTAATCGCCTTCCACCTGGTTCCAGGCAATGAAGGAGGCGCCGGTGCGCAAGGCGCCATTGGTACCGATGTAGTTATCCTCATTTAAGACAAAGCGGCAGGCTGCCGTTCGGAGTGGCCGCAGCAGCCGTTTGATTATTTCCCGCATTGTACATTCCCTCACTATAAAGTTATCGGCGTATTACTCGTCAACATCGCTTATTCGGTGCTACGGAGGCTGGTGAGCGACAGGATTCTGGCGCGGAGGGCGCGTCGCTGCTGGGCCGAGAAATGCTGGCGCAGTTGCAGGTAAAGCCAGCCGCACCAGGTGAGTGCCAGGCCGGCATTCACCTGCTCGGTACGCTGGCCGCCAAATCCTTCCTTGAATTGATTGATGCGCAGCAGATCGGCGTCTTCCTGGCCGGCGTACCAGCCGCCGAAATCGTAGACGCGCTTGCCCTCGGCCTTGAAGGCTAGCATGTCGCGCCAGTGCAGCAGGCGGTTGGCGCGCCCAATGACGGCCCGCGCCTCATTGTCGTCCAGTTGGCGGAATAGCGAGGCCGAGTGCAGCAGGCTGGCGCTGTGCGGACCCATCACGTGCACATGCCAGACCAGCGTGGTGCCGGCGTGCACGGCGCGGCTAAAGCGCAGCGTGCCGCCGCGCGCGCGCGCCAGCAACTCCACCATCGGCAAGCTGTCAAGTCCCTTGGCAACCGCGAACTCTTGGTAAAACGCATGGAAGGCGCGGCAGACGTCATCGCTTGCGTTCACCTCGTCAATGCACTCGACCTGGTCTTTGCTGGCGGCGCGGCGGACCTTGTACTTGGTGTCGCGGTTCAACCCATCTAGCAGCTGTTCTTCTGGCAACAGCAAGTTGATGGTCAGGGTAGAAAACGGCTTGCCCAGCGCGCC
>JBGSBQ010000351.1:0-4668 GCA_041730475.1 Sphingomonadaceae bacterium | reverse complement strand
AACGTGCTGTACGAGCGCGAACGGCTGGAGTGGCAGGTTGGCGAGCTGGAAAAGCTGGCGCCCAAGCCCGGTGAGTGGGCCGAGGTCAGCGTCGAGCAAAGCCGCTTGTCGCACGCGGCCAGCCTGCAGGAGGGCGCGCAGGAGGCGTTGTCCGTGCTGTCGGAGTCGGAGGAACAGCCGGTGCTGTCGCAGCTGTCGTCGCTGAACCAGAAGCTGGGCAAGCTGGCCGGTATCGACACTGGACTGCAGGCCGTGATCGACCTGATCGAACCGGCCCGTATCCAATTGCAGGAAGCCGTGTACGCGCTGAACGATTATCTGGACCGGGTCGAGCTCGATCCTGAGCGGCTGCGTCAGGTCGAAGCGCGCATGGATGCGATCCATTCGGCGGCGCGCAAATTCCGCGTCACCGAAGACGAGCTGCCGGAGGAGCACGCCAAGCTGGCGGCCAAGCTGCAGCAGATGGCCGATGCCAGCGACCTCGACGGCTTGCGCCAGCAGGAGCAGAAGCTGAAGGCCGCCTATATGACGGTGGCGCAGAAACTGTCGGCAACGCGCGCCACGGCGGCCGCCGAGCTGGGCGTGGCGGTGACGCGGGCGATGCAGGAGCTGAACATGACGGGCGGCCGTTTTGAGGTCGCGCTGAACCCGGCCGAGCCGGGCAGCCACGGTCTCGAACAGGTGGAATTTTTGGTGGCCGGCCATGCCGGCGTGGCGCCGCGGCCGCTGGCCAAGGTCGCCTCGGGCGGTGAGCTGGCGCGGATTGCGCTGGCGATTTCGGTGATCACGTCCAATGCCACCACCACCCCGACCCTGATCTTCGATGAAGTTGACAGCGGCATCGGCGGCGGTGTGGCCGAGGTGGTGGGGCGCTTGCTGCGCAAGCTGGGTCAGCAGCGCCAGGTGCTGTGCGTGACCCACTTGCCGCAGGTCGCCAGTCAGGCCGGCCAGCATTTTCAGGTTGCCAAGCGCACGCTGGAGAGTGGCAAGACGGCGTCGCGCATCGACGTGCTGGACGCCAAGGCGCGGGTCGAAGAAGTGGCGCGCATGCTGGGCGGTCTGGAAATCACCGCGACTACGCGCAAGCACGCACGCGAATTGCTGGCGTCCTGACCCGGGGTAATCTTGGGCCGACCCGTTATTCTCTCTATAATGGTCGGCACCTTCATTCCACCCTGTGTCCGCCTCCATGAGCTTTCAAAAAGAACCACCTTATGTCCACGGCAGCGTCAGCCGTAGCGCTGTCGTGCTGGTCAACCTTGGTACCCCGGATGCGCCGACGCGCTCGGCCGTGCGGCGCTACCTGAAAGAGTTTCTGTCCGATCCGCGCGTGGTCGAAATCCCGCGGGCGATCTGGTGGTGCATCCTGAACCTGATCATCCTGCCGTTCCGCTCCGGCCAGTCGGCCAAGAAGTACGCCACGATCTGGACCCGCGAAGGCTCACCGCTGAAAATCCACACCGCCGCCCAGGCTCAGCTGCTGCGCGGCGCGCTCGGCGAACGTGGCCACACCGACCTGACCGTGGCCATGGCGATGCGTTACGGTTCGCCGTCGCTGCCGGACGTGCTGGCCAAGCTGAAGGCCGAGGGCGTGGAACGGATTGCCGTGCTGCCGGCCTATCCGCAGTATTCGGGCACTACCACCGGCTCGATTTACGATGCCGTGTTCGAGCACTACCGCCACATCCGCAACCTGCCGGAACTGCGGCTGGTGCGCAATTACCACGATAACGAGGGTTATATCCGCGCGCTGGAACAGTCGGTACAGGCACACTGGGACCAGCATGGCCGCCCTGAAAAGCTGGTGCTGAGCTTCCACGGCGTGCCGAAACGCACCCTGATGCTGGGCGACCCCTACCACTGTGAATGCCTGAAAACGGCGCGCCTGCTGGCGACCCGCCTGAAGCTGACGCCCGATCAATATCTGGTGACGTTCCAGTCGCGCTTCGGCAAGGCCGAGTGGCTGCAACCGTACACGGCGCCCACCGTGACCCAGCTGGCGCGCGACGGCATCAAGCGCATCGACGTGCTGTGCCCCGGCTTTACCAGTGATTGCCTGGAAACGCTGGAAGAAATCGCGATGGAAGTGCGGCATGATTTCGAGGCCGCCGGCGGCCAGCAGTTCCACTACATCCCGTGCCTGAATGAATCGCCAACCTGGATCGCGGCGCTGGCCGAAGTGGCCGAGCAGCACATGATCGGCTGGCCGACGCAGATGGCGCCAGCCCAGCGCGACGCCGTCAAGAAAGATGCCGAAGTTGGCCGTGTGGCGGCTTTACAACTGGGCGCGACGAACTGAGGGGGCTGAAACGCCCCGGTTTGCAACGATGGCGACGCAAAGTCGTCATCAGCACTTGCCGTCGGTGAGTGCCAGCCTGTTAAAATAGCCGGCTGAGAGGGTCTGCGGCATAGCAGATCCAGGCGGTTACCAGCAGGATGTAGGCGAAGACAGATGCTGCGATCAGTGGCAACTTCATGATGTGCGCTCCCTGAAAGACCGCCTGGCTGGCCGTCTGATTTCATATTAGACGGTTCCTGCCAATTAGCACCTTCCCAATTGTTGAAATTTTGTAACGGCGGGAAGATGGATGCAATACCCCTTGAAAAGGTAGGTTATTGCCCCATCTGCAGACCAGTGCAGGATAGAAGTGTTGTCAAACTAATACGATAGTAGGAGTCTATAGATGCAAGATCAGGAAAACCAAGCGGCCCCTAATCCAGAAGCGGACGCAGCTGCGGCCCCCGCACCATCGACTCCCGGCCAGCCTTCTTTGGAAGAGCAGCTGGCCAGCACCGAAGCGCGTCTGGCAGAAATGCACGACGCCTTCATGCGCGCCAAGGCGGACGGCGAAAACATTCGTCGCCGCGCCCAGGAAGACGTGGCCAAGGCCCATAAATTCGCGGTGGAAAGCTTCGCCGAAGCCATGGTGCCGGTCAAGGACAGCCTGGAAATGGCCCTGAAAGTCGAAACCCCGTCGATCGAATCGCTGAAGGAAGGCGTCGAAATGACGCTCAAGCAATTGACCTCTGCGTTCGAGAAAAACCGTCTGCTGGAAATCCTGCCGGCGCAAGGCGACAAGCTGGACCCGAACAAGCACCAGGCTGTGGCTGTGGTGCCTGCCGACCAGGAAGCGAATACCGTTGTTGCTGTACTGCAAAAAGGCTATATGATCGCTGATCGCCTGCTGCGTCCGGCCATCGTGACGGCAGCGCAAGCAAAATAAATCTCTGGTGCTGTCAACTAAGCACTTGAAAACATACAGTATTTCCACATATTAGTAGCATCTGAACTTTTGCAAATAAGGAAGAAAAATCATGGGTAGAATTATCGGTATCGATCTGGGAACCACGAATTCCTGCGTTTCCGTCATGGAAAATGGTCAGCCAAAGGTAATCGAAAACGCCGAAGGCGCGCGCACGACGCCATCGATTATTGCTTACCAAGAAGATGGCGAAATCCTGGTCGGTGCGCCGGCCAAACGCCAGGCGGTGACCAATCCGAAAAACACGCTGTTCGCCGTCAAGCGCCTGATTGGCCGCAAATTTGACGAAAAAGAAGTGCAGAAGGACATCGGCCTGATGCCTTACTCGATCATGAAAGCCGACAACGGCGATGCATGGATCGGCGTGCGCGACAAGAAACTGGCGCCACCACAAATTTCCGCAGAAGTGCTGCGCAAGATGAAGAAAACCGCCGAGGACTACCTGGGCGAAGAAGTGACCGAAGCCGTCATCACGGTACCGGCTTACTTCAATGACTCGCAGCGTCAAGCCACCAAGGATGCCGGCCGCATCGCTGGTCTGGACGTCAAGCGCATCATCAACGAACCAACCGCTGCCGCACTGGCATTCGGCCTGGACAAGACCGAAAAGGGCGACCACAAGATCGCCGTGTATGACTTGGGCGGTGGTACGTTCGACGTGTCGATCATCGAGATCGCTGACGTCGACGGTGAAAAGCAGTTCGAAGTGCTGTCGACCAACGGCGACACCTTCCTGGGCGGCGAAGACTTCGACCAGCGCATCATCGATTACATCATCGAAGAGTTCAAGAAGATCAACGGCCTGGACCTGAAAAAAGATCCGATCGCCCTGCAGCGCATCAAGGCTTCGGCCGAGCGCGCGAAGATCGAACTGTCGTCGTCGCAGCAGACCGAAATCAACGAGCCGTACATCGCCATGGCGAACGGCGCACCGGTCCACCTGACGCTGAAGATGACCCGCGCCAAGCTGGAATCGCTGGTGGAAGAGCTGATCAACGCGACCATGGAACCATGCCGCATCGCGATCAAGGACGCTGGCGTTAAAGTGTCCGACATCGACGACATCATCCTGGTCGGCGGTATGACCCGTATGCCTAAGGTGCAGGAAAAGGTCAAAGAGTTCTTCGGCAAGGATCCACGCAAGGACGTGAACCCGGACGAAGCGGTGGCCGTCGGTGCTGCGATTCAGGGTTCGGTGCTGTCGGGCGAACGCAAGGACTTGCTGCTGCTGGACGTCACTCCATTGTCGCTGGGTATCGAAACCCTGGGCGGCGTGATGACCAAGATGATCCAGAAGAACACCACGATCCCGACCAAGTTCAGCCAGGTGTTTTCGACTGCCGAAGACAACCAGCCTGCGGTAACGATCAAGGTGTATCAGGGCGAACGCGAAATCGCGGTCGGC
>JBGSBQ010000350.1:0-4697 GCA_041730475.1 Sphingomonadaceae bacterium | reverse complement strand
GCATCGCGGTTATCAAAGCGGATCACATAATAGCCCTGCTCCACCAGACCATCCACCAGATCCTGCGGCCATGAAATCAGCTGCATGCCCAGCCCCATGATCATCAGCAACGGCGCATCCTGCGGATCACCGCTGCTTTCGTAAGCGATGCTGATGCCATTGGCAAGTGCGACCGCCATCGCTTAATACCAGCCAAACAGTGACTGGAACAACGGCGTGCGCTGTGGGTCGAGGTACAGCAGCTTTTTGATGCCGGTATGTTCGGCATGGTCAAAGCGTTGCCAAGCCCCCTCCGGCTGCGCCAGCCGGTGCGCAATCGCGTACAGCGCGGTCGGATTGGCCCCCATCCCGACGTGGCTGGCGTGGACTTCAATGTTTTCCGATGCGTGTGTCTCCTCTTCGATGCTGCACTGCCACGCGACCACGCCATCAGTGCGGCTGAAGATCGACGTGGTCGGCACTGAAGGCCGGACCCGCAGCGCCGCGAAGCGCTCCGCGTCAATCGCCTTCTCGCCGGAGACCAGCCGATAGACGCGCCAGGCGTTGGTCGCCTTCGGGCTGCCGCTGAACGGCGAGCCCAGCGTCACCACCACGCGCACGTCGTCCGGCAGCATCTTGGCGATCTCGCGCGCATACACCCCGCCCAGACTCCAGCCGACCAGACTGACCTTGCGCCCCGTGCTGGCGCGCAGTTGCAGGATTTTTTCGACGCAGGCTTCCAGCACGCCGGGCCGGGGGCCAAAATTCAAACCCTGCTCCCAGGCGTGCACCGAGAAGCCCCGATCCGCCAGAAAGTGGCGGATCGCCAGCGTCGTGAAATCGCCGGCGGCCAGACCGGGGAACACCATCACCGGGTGCCCGTCGCCGCTGGGCGCCGCACGCATGAACGGGTAGGATAACAGCGCTGCACCCAGCTCCCATGGCGCGCGCATTTCCAGCGCCATGCGTATCAGACCGGGGGCGGTGTCGGGGACCAGTGGCTCAGCAAAGCCAGCATCGCCGGCGCTATCAGGCCGCGGCTTGCGGCGCCGACTGGTGATTTTTGATATGGTATTCGGGCGTGCCATCTGCGCTCCAAGCTAGAGGCTTTGAGCATACCATTTTTGCCCGGCGCCGCAAAACCAGCCAGTTTCAGGACGCGCTGGCGGACTTGCGGGCGGCGGCAGCGGCGGCGCGGCGGGCGGCGAAAAAGCGTTTCAACAAGTCACCGCAGTCATCGGCCAGCACGCCGCCGGTGATCGCCGTATGGTGGTTCAACTGCGCTTGCTCGAACAGGTTGAGTACCGAGCCGCAGGCCCCCGTCTTCGGATCGGTGGCACCAAACACCACTTTGGACAGGCGCGCGTGCATCATCGCGCCCGAGCACATGACGCAGGGCTCCAGCGTGACATACAGCTCGCAGCCGGGCAGCCGATAATTGCCCAGTGCCTCGGCAGCAGCGCGCAAGGCGACGATTTCCGCGTGTGCGGTCGGGTCATGACGACCGATCGGCTGGTTGTACCCGCGCGCGATGACGACGCCGTCCTTGACGACCACGGCACCGACCGGCACTTCGCCCAGGTCCCATGCATGCTGCGCCTGTTCCAGCGCCTGCCGCATGAAATCCTGTGGATCAGATTCAGACATCCGTAATCTCTGCCCAGCAGTTAGGGGTTTCGTGCAGCACCAGCTTGTGCAGGTGCAGGCCGGTACCGTAGCGGTCCTTGTAGGCCGCCTTCAGAATATCAAAGGCAATCTGCGCCAGGTTTTCCACGGTCGGAATGCGGTCGATGACGACTGTCTTGTGGTTCGGCAGCGAGGCCAGGAATTCCTTGACGGCGACGTCCTTCTCATACACCAGGAAAGCGTGGTCCCAGACATCGACCAGATGCTCTTTCGCCAGCGCCTTGACGTCGGAAAAGTCCATGATCATGCCGTTGTCCGAATTGCCCTCGGCGGTGATGACCTGGCCGGTCAGCGTGATTTCCAGCGTGTAGCGATGGCCGTGCAGGTTGCGGCACTGGCTCTTGTGATCAGGGATGCGGTGGCCAGCATCAAAATCCAGCTTGCGGGTAATAGTCAGCATATTTTTCTTTAAGGTATTTGCAACAGTTTATGGGTTTGCAAGCTCAGCTTCCATTTCGGATTGCGCTTGCAGGTTTCGATCGCCAGCGTGGTGTTGAATTCGGCCAGCGGGCCATCCATGGGCTGGACGAAGAAATGATCGAAGCGCAGTCCTTCGTAGGCGGCCAACTCCTGCCCCGTCTGCGGGACCACGACCTTGATTTCATTGCCCTGCTCGACCACCAGCGTCGAGCCCATCTTCGGGCTGACACAGATCCAGTCGACGCCAGCCGGCACCGGCAGCGTGCCATTGGTTTCAATCGCGATTTCAAAGCCCGCCGCATGCATCGCGTCGATCAAGGCCGGGTCCAGTTGCAGCAAAGGCTCGCCGCCGGTGAACACGACATACTTGCAGGCGGCATAACTGCTTGGCCACAGCGCGTTGATGGTGGACGCCAATGCTTCCGGGGTGCTGAACTTGCCGCCACCCTCGCCGTCGGTACCGACGAAATCGGTATCGCAGAATTGGCAGACGGCCGTGGCGCGGTCGCTCTCGCGGCCAGTCCACAGGTTACAGCCGGAAAAACGGCAAAAAACGGCGGGCCGCCCGGCGTGGGCGCCTTCGCCCTGCAAGGTATAAAAGATCTCTTTGATGCTGTAGGTCACGGTAATTCCTGGTGGCGGCTTGCTACGTTGCAAGCGCAAAAGCTGGATCGCAACCCTCTATTATAAGCGCTGCGACGCTTTCCTTGCGAGATCCCAGCCAATTTGCGGTATAACAAACCGCAACTATTGCATTCAAGATATGTTCATCCGGGTAGTTTTCTCCCAAAATCCCTTTGAGGAACTATCGCCATGATCGTGACCCCGCCCGTCCTCAGCCTCGACATTCTCTGCCTGTGCGCCGCCTTGCTGGGCGCCATCGCGCTGTTGCTGTTACACCGTTGTCAACGCCTCGCTTCGGCACTGCAGCAACAACGTCGTGCGCGCGCCGCCGCGTGCAGCGAAAGCGAGCGGCTGGAACAGGCGCTGCTGGCCGCCCGCAGCGCACTGGCCCAGTCGCTGGCGCAGCAGGAACGCATCAAAGAAACCGAGCGCCGCCGCATCGGCCACGACCTGCATGATGATCTGGGCCAGCACCTGCTGGCGCTGACCATGGAAGTGTGTGCACTGGCGCATATCCATCCCCGCATCAAGCAGCCGCTGGCCGAACTCGATGGCCACCTGCGCTGCGCGATTCGCTCCCTGCGTACCGTGGTCAGGGATCTGTTGCCCGAGCCACTGGAAAACGGGCTGCGCAGCGCGGTCGAACAACAGCTGGCCCAGTTCACCCGCCTGAGCGGTATTCATTGCCGCCTCGACGCCGATGCCGCCGCCTTCCGGGCTGCACAGGACAGCCCCTTCCAGGCCATGCTCTACCGCATACTGCAAGAATCACTGAGCAATATTGCACGCCACGCACAGGCGACCCAAGTCGACATCGGACTTTGCCAGCAAGGCAGCCTGCTATGCCTGACCGTGCAGGATAACGGCGTCGGCTTACCGGCATCCTTGCAGCGGCCGCGCCGTCGTTGCGGCCTGGACGGCATCGAACAGCGCGTGTGTGCACTGGGCGGTGCCTTCCACCTCCACAGCGCGCCGGGCCAGGGCACCGCCCTGTCGTTGTCATTCCCGTTAGAACTTGCGTTGTGTCAAGAGACCCCGTCGGCCGCGACCGCACAATGAATCTTGTTGCATGTTAATTACTTGCTGCGAACGACATAAGGAATGCCCATGAATAACACCCAAAAAATCCAGCACCTCATGGAGTTTCCCCACCCCGACCAGCCCCACGGCTTTGCCCTGAAGCTGATGGAACTGCTGGTCATCCCCACCTTTGTGATTGATATCAACGGCAAGGTACTGATCTGGAACCGGGCCTGCGAACGCCTGACCGGCGTGCCAGCCTACGAGGTACTGGGCACCGCAGACCACTGGCGCAGTTTTTATGTCGAACAGCGTCCGACGCTGGCCGACCTGGTGATACAGGGACGTACCGGCGAACTGCATTCGTTTTACCACCAGCACAGCCGGCGCCATGACGGCGGCGACAATCTGTGCGCCGAGAACTGGTGCGACATGCCGCGCGTCGGCCGGCGCCGCTATCTGGCTGCCGATGCCAGCCCGATCTACGATGCCGACGGCAACATCGTCGCCGTGGTCGAAACGCTGCGCGATGTGACCGATGAAAAGAAGGCCCAGGTCGCGCTGGAGCAACTGGCTACCCGCGACGGCCTGACCGGCCTCGCCAACCGCCGCTGCTTCGACGACACGCTACATGCCGAATGGCAGCGCGCGCTGCGCCATCAGCAACCGTTGTCACTGCTGATGGTCGATGTCGACAACTTCAAGCAATACAACGACGCCTACGGCCACCTCGGCGGCGACGAATGCCTGCAACGGATCGCCAATGCGGTGGCCAGTGAAATGCGCACCAACGATCTGGTGGCACGCTACGGCGGCGAAGAGTTTGCCGTCATCCTGCCCAATCAGTCGCTCAAGGGCGCGGCCATCGTCGCGGAACGGATACGCTGCCGGGTGGAACAACTGCACCTGCCAAATCTTGGCAGCACGCGCCACGTGGTCACGGTCAGCATCGGCGCCGCGACCGCGCT
>JBGSBQ010000349.1:0-4707 GCA_041730475.1 Sphingomonadaceae bacterium | reverse complement strand
GCTGACGCCATCGGCTGCGCCGACCGCCTTGGCCTGACCGTCGAACTGGTACAGGCGCGCACCGCCGCTGGCCTGTAGCAGTGCGAAACCGCCTTCGGTCGGCAGCATGATCCAGTCGCCCAGATAGCCGCCCGCCAGCGTCTTGCCATAATCGACCGAGGCCGTCACCTTGCCCTGGCCGTCGACCATGCTGAAACGGGTCGACAGATGCTGGTTCTGGTTCAGCGTCGCCGAGTCCGAGCGCAGTACCGCATGGTCGCCGATCACCATGGTATCGACCACATGGGTGACGGCGGCGCTGCCGCTCGGCGAGGCCAGATCCTGAAACGGCCCCAGCTCGAACACCGGACCGGCCGTGCCGCCCGAGCCACTGCCATTGCCTGCGGAGCCAGCGGAACTGGCAGCGCCGCCACCACCGCAGCCGGCCAGCGCCAGCGCCGCAAGCGCGATCAGATGAAGGGGGCCAGCACGGAAAATCGGGACCAGTCGAAAGCTCATACAGGCACGCAGCGCTCTAGTGTAAAGCGCTGAGTATATTGGATAAATTACATGCCCATTACACAATCTTTAGTGGAGATCCACTATGCGCCAGACCCCGTTGCGTGGCGCCGACGCCACGTCCCGCGTCCAGCGTGAACACGCCCACCACCTGCGTCAGACCGCCAGCCTGCTGCTGTAAGGCGTGCGCCGCCGCTGCCGCATGGCTGACCAGCGTCAGGTTCTGCTGGGTCATGTTATCCATTTCATCGATGGCCTGATTGACCTGCTCGATGCCGGCGCTTTGCTCCTGGCTGGCGTCACTGATGTCGCCCATGATTTCGGTCACGCGCTGCACGCTGTCGACCACCGCACGCATGGTGCTGCCGGCCTGTTGTACCAGCGCCGCACCGCTATCGACCCGCGCCACCGAATCGTCGATCAAGGCCTTCACCTCACGCGCTGCCGCCGCGCTGCGCTGCGCCAGATTGCGCACCTCGGACGCCACCACCGCAAAGCCGCGCCCCTGCTCACCGGCACGCGCCGCCTCTACTGCCGCATTCAGCGCCAGAATATTGGTCTGGAACGCAATCCCATCGATGACAGCGATGATGTCGCTCATCTTGCGCGCCGAGGCATTGATCGACTCCATCGTCACAACTACCTGCTGCACCACCTGCCCGCCCTGCAGCGACACCTCGGAGGCCGACTGCGCCAGCTGGTTGGCCTGCTGCGCATTGCCGGCATTCTGGCGCACCGTCGCAGTCAGCTCGCGCATCGCGCCCGCCACGCGCAGCAGCGCGCCAGCCTGCTGCTCGGTGCGGCCCGACAAATCATGGCTGCCACTGGAAATATCGGCCGACGAAGCGGCCATGCTATCGGCATCATGCCGCACCTTGCCGACGATACCGGACAGGCTGTCGCGCATGCACTTGATCGCATACAGCAAACTGCTACGATCATCCGGCCCGAGCTCCACCTGTACCGCCAGGTCGCCCTGCGCAATACGGTTAGCGATCTCGGAGGCATAGCGCGGTTCGCCGCCCAGCTGCTGCAGCAGCCAGCGCGTATTCAGCGCGGCGATCGCCACGCACACCAGCAGGGTAAATCCGGCTTGCAGCAAGATCCAGCGGCGCGCAGCGACGGCGCTGGCTTCGGCGGCGACACCGGCGGCGGCCGTTTCCTGCTGCACTGCCGCCAGCAGCGTGGCGATATCGGCCACGATCTTGCGCCGCAAGGGGCTGCATTCAGTGACCAGGAAGCGGCCAAAGGCTTCCATCTGCCCCGCTTCACGGAACTGGCGCGGGCGCTTCAATTCCTCGGCCATGGCCAGCATGTCGCGCCGCACCTGGTCAAAAGCGGCATTCCCGGCGAAGGCCGGCGCCAGCTGGTCGAGCGCATTGAGATAGAGGGCGCGCTGCTGGTCGAGAATCTCCAGCTCTTTGCGGGCCTCCGCCTCATCGCTAAAGATATAGGCATTGCGCGCCGCCAGCCCGGTCTGGGCCAGCGCTTCGCGTGCCACATACAAGGGTGCCAACTTGTCGCGGTTGACCTGATTTTCGTGCTGGAAGGCGGCCGAAATGGACCCCATCCGCAGCATGGCAAAGGTGGCAAGCACCAGCATCAGCGCGACCAGCGCGCCGAAGCTGAGGGTGAGTTGAGTACCTATTTTTAGTTGTCTGAAGGCCTGCATTGGTCTTTCCTGAATCGCATCATCGGGTGCCGGAATTGACGGCAACCCGAGATTATGCACGATGCAGAGCAGCAACTATTGTTACTCAGCGGGTCAACGGCGCACCACTGAACCGCCCTTCATGACGAAGCTGACTTTGGTCAGTTCGGTCGCATTCGCCACTGGGTCGCCCTTGACGGCGATGATGTCGGCATACTTGCCGGTGCTGATCGAACCGATGCGGTCTTTCCAGCCCATCAGGTCGGCGGCGTTGATGGTCGCGGCCTGAATCGCCTGCATCGAGTTCATGCCGTACTTGATCATGTAGGCGAACTGTTTGGCGTTGTCGCCATGCGGATAGACCCCGGAATCGCTACCAAAGGCCATCTTGGCGCCGCCTTGGAAGGCTTTGCGGAAGTTATCACGCTGCAACTGGCCGAGCGCCTTTTCCTTCTCGATCGATTCGGCCAACATGCCAGCCTTGACGCCTTCCTGCAGGATGAAGTCATCGTTATAGATGTCCATCACCAGATAGGTGCCCTTTTCGCGCGCCAGACGGATGCCCTCCTCGTCAATCAGGCTCGAATGCTCGATCGAATCGACACCGGCCAGAATGGCGTCGCGGATCGACGAGGCGCCGTGCGCATGCGCCGCCACCTTGCGGCCCAGCTTGTGCGACTCGTTGACGATGGCCTGCATTTCCTCCAGCGTGTACTGCTGCGCGCCCGGCTCGTCGCCCTTCGACAGCACCCCGCCGGACGCGCAGATCTTGATCACGTCCGCGCCATATTTGGCCATCTCGCGCACCTTGGCGCGCGCTTCCCATGGGCCGTCGGCCACGCCGCGGCCGGTGAAGTTAACGTCTGGCGGCAGCAAGTTCTCGTCGCAATGGCCGCCCTTGATGCCGATCGCATAACCGGCGGTGCGCATGCGCGGGCCGATGATGTCGCCCTCGTTGATTGCATCGCGCAGCGCGACGTCGCCGAAGCCGCCGGCGCCCACGTTGCGCACCGCCGTAAAGCCGGCTTCCAGCGTCATCCGCGCCGCGCGCACGCCATACAGGGCGGCGCGGGTGTCGGATACGCCGAGCGAGTTATAGCCGCTCAGGTAAGGGTCGCTGGTCAGGTGGGTGTGCATGTCGATCAGGCCGGGCAGCACGGTCTGGGCCGACAGGTCGATCACTTCGGCGCCGCTCGGCACCGGGGTCGAGGCACTCGGACCGACGGCGCTGATGCGCTCGCCGGTGATAATGATGGTTTGATCCTTCAGTACCGTCCCGGCGACGACGTCGACCAGTTTGCCGGCGCGGATCGCCACCACTTTGGCTTTGGCGTCGGCCGCAAACGATGGCAAGGCTGCGCCCAGTGCGGCGGCCAGTACAAGAAGCTTGAATTTCATGGGGTCTGCTCTCTGAGGGAAAAATCAGAGGATAGCAGACCCACCGCCGCGCCGAGACAAACTAGCTTCAGTCAGCGCTGCCACGCGCAAGTGCGCAGGCCGGCAAAGATATCGTCGCGCTCCGGCAGGTAGAAATTGCGGAAGGTCGGCGCCATCAGGCGTGCCGGCGTGGCGAACGAGGCGCCGCGCAACACCTGATGGGTGGCAAACCACGGCGCCGAATATTCACGGTAGCGGTCCGCCACGAAACCGGCGTACGGCTCAAACGGCGATGCCGTCCACTCCCACAGCTGGCCCCAGCGGAACGCCGGATGGCCAGCGCGCGCCGCGTACTCCCATTCCGCCTCGGTCGGCAAGCGCCGCCCGGCCCACGCACAATAGGCCTGCGCCTCGTACAGATTGATGTGGCGTACCGCTTCCGACGCGGCCAGCGTCGACAACTGGCCAAAGCGCATGGTGCGCCACTGGCCGCCGTCGCGCTGCCAGTAGCGCGGCGCCGAGCGCTCCTGTCGCATCAGCCAGTCGGCGCCGGCAATGCTCCAGAACTGGCGGTTGTCATAGCCGCCATCGGCAATGAAATCGGCATATTCAGCATTCGTCACCAGCGTGCTGGCGATGCTGAACGGCGCCACATAGCAAGCGTGTGCCAGACGCTCGTTATCGAATACGAAACCACCCTCGGCGCGACTACCCAGCTCGATGGTACCGCCAGGGAAAGCGATGTCGGTGGACGCCGGCAGCATGCGGGCCGGCGCCAGCAAGCTCGCCGGCGCTTGCAGTCCCAGCGTCTGCAGCGTGTACAGGAAAGCCTCGCCGTGCATGTCCTCATGGGCCAGCGCCAGCCGGTACGGATACAGCGCGGCGTCGTCATTGGCCTCGCGCGACAGCCGGTCCAGCACCCGGTCCAGCACTTCGTGGCAATAGGTCTTCAGCGCGCCAGTGCTGGGCAGCGCCAGATTCCAGCGTGCCCGGTGCGCTACCGTATTGGAATCGAACCAGTCATCGCCATGCGTCAGCAGCGAGTGGTACTGCGCATCGGCCGGGTGGCTGGAACTGGCTTCGCGCAGGATGAACCATTCGGCAAACCAGGCCGTGTGGCCCAATTCCCACAGCGGCGGATTGACGGTGCGCAGTGGCGGCACGCGCTGGGCCACATCCAT
>JBGSBQ010000348.1:0-4710 GCA_041730475.1 Sphingomonadaceae bacterium | reverse complement strand
AACACCGCAGGCGCAACGAAGCGCACGCCGGCGCGCACGCCAGCCCGCAAGTTGTGGCGCCGGCGGCGGTTGCGACGACGCTCGGCCAGTGCCTGCATGACAGTGCGTATCAGTCGCAACATAGGTCCCCGCCCCGGTAGTCTGTATACCTGCTGCTAGCCGGGGGCGGCGGAAAGCGTGGTTGAAACGCTATCGCCCGGTCGCGTTTTTACGCATTTCGGGCCGCGAAAAACGCAGCCTGTCGCAATCCGATGGTGGGCGCGGCAGCGCATGGCTACAGTACACACATCGGAACTCATTACAGCAGTTCCTTCTCTCCCCCGAAAGGACCTATCATGAACATCCTGAAAAACTTCGAAGCCATCTTTGTGGTGACCCTGGGCCTGGCCTGCGCCGCCAACTATGCGCTCGACACCAATACTGACCAACAGGTCGCCAGCGCAGCTGCCGCACCCGCAGCAAGCAGCATGCAAGTGGTCGTCGTCAGCGCCAAGCGCCTGAGCGAAGCAGAAAAACTGCAGTCGCTGATCAGCGAACGCAAAGCCAGCCTGGCCACCAATGCTGCTGCGGCCAGCACGATCTGATGGCGCGCCGACCGCTTCGCCTGCGCCCCTGACAGGCGAAGCCCCCCCTCCTTCTGCCCCATCCTCCCTTGCGTCCGGCCGTTCTGGTCTGTACGCTATCGCACCTGAGTGCTGCTGGCTTTGTGTCAGTTGTAAAAAAAAGCTTCAATCCCGCCGTCCGCCATGGCTGCTTGATATAGTCAAATCAAGCGCGCATCATGCTGCGCACCATACCGGAGACTTACCATGAAACGTACGCACACCCTTTACGCCGCCGCCATGCTGGCCCTGAGCGCGGCGGCCTTCGCCCCCGCCCTCGCCACGGCCCAGGCCAGCGTCAGCATCGTGGTCGGCAATGCCCCACCGCCGCCGCGCTTTGAAAGCGTGCCGGTAGCGCGGCGCGGCTATGTGTGGGCGCCGGGCTACTGGAACTGGGACGGCCAGCGCCACGTCTGGCTGGGCGGCCACTGGGAGGCGCAACGGCACGGCCATCAGTTCCGCGGCGCCGAATGGGTGCGCGTCGATGATGGCTGGCGCCTCGAGCGCGGCGGCTGGATCAATGTGGATGCGCGGCCGGTCGTCAGCCGCGACTATGTGGTGGTCGACGCCCCGCCACCGCCGCGCTATGAGCGCGTGCCGCATGCCCGTCCGGGCTACGTCTGGTCGCCCGGCTATTGGGACTGGCGCGGGCACCGCCACGAGTGGGTAGCCGGTTACTGGATCGCCGAACGGCCCGGCTATCGCTACTACGAACCGCGCTGGAGCGAGCATGAGGGCCACTGGCGCCGCGAAGAAGGGCGCTGGGAACGGCATGGCCGCGGTGACCGCGATCACGACGGGATACCCAACCGCCATGACCGCGACCGTGATGGCGATGGCATTCCGAACCGCCATGACCGCCGCCCTGACAATCCGCAGCGCGACTGAGGCCACGTGGATACTGCTGCTTTCGAGATCCTGACCCGGGCCGCCTTCAATGGTGAACGGGTGGCTGCACGCCGGCTGATGGCACGCCACGGCAGCAGCGAAGCCGAGGCCTTGCATCAGGTGCTGACTGTGGCCGCCGGCGACGCCGGACTGGCGCAGTTGCTGGCGGCGCGCGCCTTGCTGCAACAGCGGGACAGCGGGCGGCGCGCCGTGCGCGAGCAGCGCCAGCAACAGCAACGCGCGGCGCGCAGCGCGCGCCTGCAACCGCAGGCCGCGCCCGGCGGCTGGCTGGCGTGGTTTGATGGCTCGGCCCATCCCAATCCGGGCCACATCGGCATCGGCGCCTTGCTGTGCGGGCCGCAGGGTGAGCGCGTCGAAATCTCACGCAGCGCCGGGCATGGCAGCAGCAGCGAAGCCGAATATCTGGCGCTGACGGCACTGCTGGAAGCGGCCGTGCAGCACGCTGCGACCGACCTGCTGGTGCACGGCGACAGCCGGGTGGTGATCGATGATGTGCAGGCCGGCCGCCGCGCTGCCAAAGGACTGGAGCCGCACCGTCGCGCAGTGCTGGCCCTGCTGGCGCAACTCGGCAGCGTTACGCTGCGCTGGGTGCCACGCCACCGCAACGGCGCGGCCGACCAGTTGTCGCAACAAGGCGCGACCCAAGAAAAAACCGGCGCCGTTTCCGCAGAAACGACGCCGGTCAGCGCTGCCTAGCCGCGCGGCAGCGCCGCGCTGCGCCTCGCGTCAGGCGGCCAGCGCAACCTGTTCTACCAGCCCCATGTCGGCACTCGACATCAGCTTGTCGATATCCACCAGAATCAGCATGCGCTCATCCAGCGTGCCCAGACCCACGATGTAATCGGTCTTCATGGCGCCGCCAATTTCCGGTGCCGGCTTGATCTGTTCTGGCGTCAGCATCGTGACATCCGAGACCCGGTCCACCACCATGCCCACCACGCGGTGGCCGATGTTGAGGATGATGACCACGGTGAACTGGTCATAGCTTGGGGTGCCGAGGTTGAATTTGATGCGCATGTCGACGATCGGCACGATGATGCCGCGCAGGTTGACCACGCCCTTGACAAATTCCGGCGCATTGGCGATCCGGGTCGGCGCTTCATAGCTGCGGATTTCACTGACTTTCTGGATGTCGATGCCGTATTCTTCCTGCCCCAGCGTGAAAGCCAGATATTCGGCGGCCGCCTTGGCGGCGTGCAGTTCGGTAACGTTGGTGCTCATGCAGATTTCCTTTCGAGAGGTCGGTACGCCTGGAGCGCGCGACTTGACCGCTGCGCCCCTCTTGGCGAGGCGGACGCCTGACCAAGAAAAGTACATTGCTTTATTGATTGGGCGTAATATTACCTCAGACCAAGAAAGTCTGCAGCAGAA
The DNA here is from genome assembly GCA_041730475.1 of Sphingomonadaceae bacterium. GTDB lineage: Bacteria > Pseudomonadota > Gammaproteobacteria > Burkholderiales > Burkholderiaceae_D > Rugamonas. The sequence continues at coordinate 1,828 of JBGSBQ010000348.1, read as the reverse complement.
AAATGCAATGGAGCAATAAAATTAATGCCTTATGGAAATCTCTTAGCGCAAGCCTATGGCCCGGTTCAGCGCCGTGGGGGCACGCCCCGCCGCCGACAGCGCTGGTGCCAGCGGCACGGCGGGCTGCGGCCGCGGCGTGGCGGCGAGCGGTTGCAGCACGGGCACCACGGCTGGCAGCGTGATCGCCCGGCGCCCCTCGTCAGCGCCGGAGCGCCGCGCCGGCTGCGGGCGCAGCACCGGCGCACCGGTGCGCTCGGTCTCGACCCGCGCCCCGAGGAACGGCGTCTGCGTCGGCGTGTCATCCAGCGCCCACGCTGGTAGCGCACAGAACCCGCTCAAGAAGAGCATTGCCGCCGGCCGCAGAAATCGCATGATGAGGTCCTTACCGTTAGAATAATTGTCAAACCTGATAGCATTTTGCACAATTCAATCAATCTTGGCAAGCGAACAATGTTTGATTACGCCAACACCGCACTATTGAAACTCTTTTGCCAGTTTGCTATTGTCTGACCACGCATCGCCCATGTCTGTCACAGGAGAACAATGAATACTTTACTGAGCAGCTGGCACCCGCGCCTGATGGCTTTGGCCAGCGCCGCAGTCAGCGACGACGGCGCCCACGACACCAATCATTTGCATCGCGTGTGGCGCAATGCCACGCTGCTGCTGGACGATTACCCGGACGCCGACGCGCTGATCGTGCTGGCGGCCTGTTACCTGCATGATCTGGTCAACCTGCCGAAAAATGATCCGGAGCGCCATCTGGCATCGCGCAAGGCTGCCCTGCTGGCCAGTCGCCAGCTGGCCGCGCTCGATTTCCCGCCGACCAAGCTGGCGGCCGTGGCCCACGCGATCGAATGCCATTCCTTCTCGGCCGGCATGAAACCGGAAACCATCGAAGCGAAGATCGTGCAGGATGCCGACCGCCTCGACGCGCTGGGCGCGGTCGGGCTGGCGCGGCTGTTCTACACCGCCGGCCGCATGGGTACCGGGCTGGCACATGCCGACGACCCGATGGCGCTGCACCGCGAGCTCGATGAAAAAGCCTATGCGCTCGATCATATCGACACCAAACTGGCCACATTGCCCGGTAAAATGCAAACGGTGGCGGGTCGCCGCCTGGCGCAATCCCGCCTGAATGAACTGATCGCTTTCCGCGATACCTTTATCGCCGAATGGGCCGCCAGCCCGTCGGCCCCCTGAGCGAGCGCGCCCGGCGTGCCGCCCAGCCTTGATCGCCGTCCATGAACACACCGAACGATACGTCGCCCCTGACCGCCCCCCCTGCTTCCGCTGCCCTCCCCGCCAGCACCGGCAACCTGAATTTCGTGCTGGTCTGCGTCTTCATCGACATGCTGGGCATCGGCCTGATCGTGCCGGTGCTGCCGGTGCTGATCGGTGAATTCACCGGCAGCCGCGAACAGCAGGCCAACTGGTACGGCCTGCTGGCCGCCACCTTCGGTCTGCTGCAATTCATCTTCATGCCGATGCTGGGCGCCATCAGCGACCGGGTCGGGCGCCGACCGGTACTGTTGTACTCGATGGCCGGCATGTGCATCAACTTCCTGGCCACGGCCTGGGCCCCGAACCTGGCCTGTCTGTTCATCGGCCGCGTGATCGGCGGCATGTCCTCGGCCAGCATGTCGGTGGCGTCGGCCTACGCATCCGACATATCGACCCATGAGAACCGCGCCAAGAGCTTCGGCAAAGTCGGCGCAGCCTTCGGGCTGGGCTTCATCTGCGGTCCGGCGCTGGGCGGGCTGCTGGGCAAGTACAGTCTGCAACTGCCGTTCTACGTGGCCGGCGCACTGTCGGCGGCGAATTTCAT
>JBGSBQ010000347.1:0-4714 GCA_041730475.1 Sphingomonadaceae bacterium | reverse complement strand
CGCCGCACCAGTTCGGTCAATTTCTGGCGCATCGAGGAACTCGGCATCCAGTCCCATCCGAACCTGAAACTGGTCGAATATGACTTGACCGACCTCAGTTCCAGCATCCGCCTGATGCAGAACGCCCAGCCGGATGAGGTGTATAACCTGGCCGCGCAGAGCTTCGTCGGCGTCTCCTTCGAGCAGCCGGTGACGACGGCGGAAATTACCGGCCTCGGTGCCGTTAACCTGCTGGAAGCGATCCGTATCGTGAATCCGACGATCCGCTTCTATCAGGCCTCGACCTCGGAAATGTTCGGCAAGGTACAGGCCATCCCGCAAGTCGAGGACACGCCGTTCTATCCGCGCAGCCCATATGGCGTGGCCAAGCTGTATGCGCACTGGATGACCGTTAATTACCGCGAATCGTATGGCATCTTCGGTTCGTCCGGCATTCTGTTCAACCATGAGTCGCCGCTGCGCGGCCGCGAATTCGTCACCCGCAAGATCACCGACTCGGTGGCCAAGATCAAGCTCGGCAAGCTGGACGTGCTGGAACTGGGCAATCTGGACGCCAAGCGCGACTGGGGCTATGCCAAGGAATACGTGGAAGGCATGTGGCGCATCCTGCAAGCGGACCAGCCGGGTACTTATGTGCTGGCGACCAACCGTACCGAGACCGTGCGCGATTTCGTCAGCATGGCGTTCAAGGCGATCGACGTGGCGATCGAGTGGTCCGGCAGCGCCGACCATGAAATCGGTACCTGCAAGCAGAGCGGCAAGGTGCTGGTGCGCGTCAATCCGCAGTTCTACCGTCCGGCCGAAGTCGAGCTGTTGATCGGTAATCCGGCCAAGGCCACGGCGGAACTGGGCTGGAAGCCGCAGACCACGCTGGAGCAGCTGTGCCTGATGATGGTTGAGGCTGACCTGCGCCGCAACCAGGCCGGTTTCTCGTTCTAAGGACACGGCCATGACGCCCGCCTTGCAGATCCTGTCGTCGGCGCAGGAGGGCGCCGGCCAGCGCGCCCTGATCACCGGCCTGGCCGGCTTTACCGGCCAGTACCTGGCGGCCGAGCTGCGGGCGGCTGGCTATCAGGTGTTTGGCAGCGTCACGCCGGGCACGCTGGCGCCGGCGGCCGGCCAGTATGCGGTCGATCTGACCGATCGTGCCGCCGTCGCTGCCATGGTGCAGGCCGTGCAGCCGCAGGTGGTGGCGCATCTGGCCGGTATCGCCTTTGTCGGCCATGCCGATGTCGAGCAGATTTACCGCGTCAATGTGTGCGGCACCCGCAACCTGCTGGAGGCGCTGGCGGCGCTGCCGGCGGCGCAGCGCCCGAATGCGGTGCTGCTGGCGTCGAGCGCGAATATCTACGGCAATACCGATGTCGGCGTGATCGACGAGCAGGTCGCTGCCGCGCCGGCCAATGATTACGCGGTCAGCAAGCTGGCCATGGAATACATGGCGCGGCTGTGGCAGGACAAGCTGCCGCTGATCGTCACGCGGCCGTTCAATTACACCGGCGTCGGCCAGCATGAGAATTTCCTGCTGCCGAAGATCGTCGGCCATTTCCGCCGTCAGGCCACCGACATCGAGCTGGGCAACCTGCAGGTGTGGCGCGATTTTTCCGATGTGCGGATGGTCGCTGCGGCCTATCGCGGCTTGCTGGCGGCACCTGCCGCCGCTGCCGGACGGGCCTTCAATATCTGTTCCGGCCACGCCTATTCGCTGGGCGAGGCGCTCGCCATGATGGAAGAGATTGCCGGTTATCCGATCACGGTGCACGTCAACCCGGCGTTTGTGCGGGCCAATGAAGTGGCGCGTCTGGTCGGGGATCATGGCCGTCTGGCCTCGGTGGTGGGCGCCCTGACGCCGCCGCCGCTGGCGGACACGCTGCGCTGGATGTATCAGGCGTGAGCGGCGCTTTGCCTGCCGGCCTGCGCGTTGGCCTGTCGACCACCACCATCGAACCGGCGATGAATGGCGGCCGCCTCGATGGTATCGGCGTCTACACCGACGCGCTGCTGAGGCATTTGCCGCAAGCCGGGTGCGCCGTGCATCCGCTGTCGTTCGCGCCGCCCGGGCGCGCCGACCGGCTCAGTGTCGGACGCGCCTTGCCGCTGTCGTTCGCGCTGGCCAGCGTCGGCGATGTGCTGCTGCCGGCCAGTGCCCGGCTGGCGGTGCGCGCCGGCGTCAAGCTGGCGCCCGGCGGCGCGCACCAGCCGCAGGCGCCGGCCGCCGCGCCGATTGATCTGTTTCATGCGACCGACTATCGCATCGTGCGCATGGATTGCCCGGTGGTGGCGACGCTGCATGATGCGCTGCCGATCTCCCATCCCGAGTGGTGCAATCCGCGCCTGCGCGGCCTGAAGAACTGGCTGCAGGCCAAGGCGGCGCAGAAGGCCGACCATGTGATCGCGCATACCCAGTTTGCGATCACGGAGCTGGTGCAGTGCTTTGGTGTCGATGAGCGGCGCATCAGTGTGGTGCCGGCCGGGGTCGATGCGGCCTGGCTGGAGCGGCCGGACGACGCCGCGATCGCCGCCACGCTGGCGGCGTATGGGTTGAAGGCGGGTTATTTTCTGTTTGTCGGCACGCTGCAGCCGCGCAAGAACTGTGAACGGCTGCTGGCCGCCTATCTGGCCTTGCCGCCGGTGGTGCGGGCGGCGCGCCAGCTGGTGATTGTCGGCATGGCCGGCGCCCGCAGCGAGAGCGTGGTGCAGCAGCTGAAGGCAGCGCGCCAGCGCGGCGAAAACGTGCTCTGGCTGGACCAGCTGACCAGCGGCGCGCAGTTGCGCCAGCTGTATGCGGCGGCCGGCGTGTTTGTGTTCCCGTCGCTGTACGAGGGCTTCGGCATCCCGGTGGTGGAGGCGTTTGCCTCGAACCTGCCGGTGGTGGCGTCGAACACCACTTCGCTGCCGGAGGTAACGCAGGGGGCGGCGCTGGAAGTCGATCCGCTGTCGGTGCCCGAGATCAGCGCGGCCATGCTGGCGCTGGTGCGCGACGATGCCTTGCGGGCGCGCTGTATCGCGGCTGGCCAGCGGCGTGCGCTGCAACTGACCTGGGCTGACACGGCGCGCCGCACAGCGGCGGTCTATCAGGCCGTCCTTTCTTCCTGACGCGGCGCTTCGCTGCGTCCTCCCTGTTTATGCGCGTTCTCCATTTTTACAAGACTTATTACCCCGATTCGTGGGGCGGCGTTGAGCAGGTGATCCGTCAGCTGTGCGTCGGTACCGCGCAGCTGGGCGTGCACAATGAAGTGCTGACGCTGACGCGCGACCAGCAGGGACCGCGCCAGATCGAGTACGAGGGCCATACGGTACACCGCGTGGCGCTCGATTTTGAGATCGCGTCGACCGGCTTTTCGTGGAGCGCGATCCGGCAACTGGCGCGGCTGGCGCGCCAGGCGGATGTGATCCATTATCACTTTCCGTGGCCGTTCATGGATCTGGCCCACTTTCTGGCGCGTACCGGCAAGCCCAGTGTGGTGACCTACCATTCCGATATCGTGCGTCAGAAGAATCTGCTGCGCGTGTATGCGCCGCTGAAGCGGCGCTTCCTGCGCAGCGTGGACGCGATCGTCGCGACCTCGCCCAATTATCTGGCGTCGTCGGAAGTGCTGACCCGCTTCGCCGCCAAGACCCGCACCATTCCGCTGGGACTGGACAAGACGGGCTATCCGCCCGCCAGTGCCGCTGTGCTGGAGCAATGGCGCCAGCGCGTCGGGCCGCGCTTCTTCCTGTTCATCGGCGTGCTGCGCTATTACAAGGGCCTGCACATTTTGCTTGATGCGATGGCGCAGGTCGATTATCCGGTGGTGATCGTCGGCGCCGGTGCGATCGAGCAGGAACTGAAGGCACATGCCGAGCGTCTCGGCCTGACCCATGTGATGTTCGTCGGTGCGCTGGCCGAGGAAGACAAGATCGCGCTGCTGCAGCTGTGCTATGCGATGGTGTTCCCGTCGCACCTGCGCTCGGAGGCGTTCGGCATTTCATTGCTGGAAGGCGCGATGTTCGGCAAGCCGATGATTTCGAGCGAAATCGGCACCGGCACCACCTACATCAATATCGACCAGGATACCGGGCTGGTGGTGCCGCCTAGCGATCCGCAAGCGTTTGCTGACCGACGTCGAGGTCGATGCGGATGCCGTCATTGGTGCGGTCGATGGCGGCGAGGGGCTTCTGGAAGGCGCGCTGAACCTGGGCCGGGCCTGCGCGGCGGCCTCGCTGAACGGGGCGGGGGATCAGGCGTTTCAGCTCACGCTGGAGTATCTGCGGACCCGCAAACAGTTCGGCAAGCTGATCGGCGAGTTCCAGGCTCTGCAGCACCGCTCGGCCCATCTGTTCACCGAGATCGAACTGGCCCGCGCCGCCGTTCTGGGGGCCTTGCAGCGATTGGATGCTGGGCGCGAGGATGCAGGGCTGGCGGTGTCGGTCGCCAAGGCCAAGGCCGGGCGCGTCGCCGAACTGGCGGTGCAGGAGGCGGTCCAGATGCACGGCGGCGTCGGCATGACCGACGCCTTCGATGTCGGCCTGTTCATGAAGCGGGTGCGGGTGCTGAACGAACTGCTGGGCGACGCCGGTTTCCATGCCGAACGGGTGGCGCGGGCGCAGGGCTTCTAGGTTAGGTTCTAACCCGCCTTCTCGCTCCACCAAATTTTGGCATTGAAACCATAACTTGCCAACCAAAACCGGTAATTTCAGCTGCAAGAACAGCTATAAAATGAATTAAGAAAAT
>JBGSBQ010000346.1:0-4717 GCA_041730475.1 Sphingomonadaceae bacterium | reverse complement strand
TGCCGACGCTGGCGCCGGAAGGCGCGACCACGATTTATTACACGGCGCTGGGCTGGGTCAATACCACGGTGCCGGGCCGGCTGACGCGTTTGCGGCTGGATCCGGCGTCCAAACTGGCCGGCAAGGTACCGGTGGTGGCGCTGGCCATCACGCTGGCTGGCATGCCATCCAAATGCGATCCGACGCTGGCCGGCAGTGATTCGAGGGCCTGTCCACCATGAAAAAATTCTCACCTGTACGGCGCCAGCGCGGCGTCGCCTTGCTGGAAGCGATGATCGCCGTGGTCATCCTCGGCATCGGCCTGATCGGTACCGTCGGCTTGCAGGCACGCGCGTATTCGGCGCTGAATGACGCTGGCCTGCGGGCCGAGGCCACCATGGCCGCCGACACGCTGATCGGCACCATGTCGGCCGATTCGGCGAATATCAGTAATTACGCGCTGGCCGATGGCGCCACCCCGAACGCGACGCTGAAGCCGTGGGTCAGCGAAACTCAGGCCCATATTCCGAATGCCAAGATCACGGTGGTAGTGACCCCGGCGCCGGCCTTGCGGCGCACCTTGGTCAGTATTGCCATCCGCTGGACCCACAGGGGCGGCGGGCCGGAAAACCGGCACTTGATCACTGCCTATATCGAGTCCTGACATGCACCTGCCTACCTTTCCGCGCCGGCTGTCCGGCTTCTCCGTGGTCGAACTGATGGTCAGCGTCGTGATCGGCATGCTGGCGCTGCTGTTCGCCACGCGGCTGGTGGTCACCGGTGAAAACAACAAGGAAGCCGCGCTGGGCGGTTCCGATGCCATGCAGAACGGCATGCTGGCGCTGTATTCGATGAGTAACGATGCCGGCCAGTCCGGCTGGGGCCTGAACGATACGCTGGTGAATGGCTGCCCCACCAGTTTTACCGACAGCGCCGGTTACCAGCTGGCCAGTCTGACCGTCAACGGTGCGCCCGCCACGCCGATGGCACCGGTGCTGATCCAGTCGAATGGCGCCGCGCCCGACCAGATCACCATGTACACCGGCACCTCGGCCGCAGCGGTCGGTTCGCTGAAAACGACCACGGCGATTGCGGCCGGTGCGACCACGATCGCCACCACCACCAAGTCGCCGTATGGCTTCGCGGTCGGCGATGTGCTGCTGGTCGCACCGGAGCCGGCCACGGCCGCCAACGCCAACTGCTCCATCGTGCAAATGTCGGGCACGCTGCCGCCGACCAATGACGATACGCTGACCATCGGCGCTGGCGCCGCGTTCCGCTTCAATCCGGGCGCTGGGATTGCCAACAGCTATCTCGCGAGTGGCGCCCGGGTGTTCAATCTGGGGCCGGCGACGCGGCTGGCATTCCATACCTGGTCACTGAACAATGGCGTGCTGCGGCTGCGCTCGACCGATCTGGCCGGCGCCGCGGCGCAGCCGGCTTCGGTGATCGACAACATCGTGTCGATCAAGGCCCAGTATGGCTTCGATACGCGGGTGGTGGCGGGCACCTACAATCCGGCCCCGGCACCGGCCGGCAATGGCATGGTGGTGACGCAGTGGAGTGGGCCGCTGATCGATGCTGATGGCAATGGCATCACGGGTGGCCCCGGTGATTTTCAACGCATCGTGGCCGTGCGGCTGGCCGTGGTGGCGCGCAGCAAGCGCACGGAAAAACCGAATTCGTCGGGCGCCTGCACGGCAACGACGGCGCTGCCGCAAGTATTTGCGGCGGCCGCGCCAGCCACTGTGGCGGCGGTGCCGATGACGGTCAACGTTGCCACCACCAGTGATCCGATCGACTGGAAGTGCTATCGCTACCGGGTCTTCGAGACCATCGTCCCGCTTCGCAACACCCAATGGAGGCCATGATGGCGCAGCCCTATATGTTGCAGCGCCGGCCGCAGGCCGGGATTGCCTTGCCGGTGATGCTGATTATGCTGGCCGTGATGATGGTCAGCAGTATCTATCTGCTGAAGTCGAGCACCAACACCACGCTGACGACGGCCAATCTGGCGTATGACACGGCACTCAGCAAGGAGGCTGACCTCGGCGTCCATACTGCCTTTGCGTGGTTGGCCAGCGTGACGAATAAGTCCTCGCTGAACCAGAATATCCCGGGCAATGGCTATGTCGCGACCCTTAACCCGGCCTGGACCGTGACCAGTCCCGGCTTCTGGACCGGCTCGGTGTCACTGCCACCGAACAGCGCTGGCAGCGTGGTGGAGTATGTGATTCACCGCATGTGCAATTTCACCGGCCCCTACAACGCCGGCGTACCGCTCAATAGCTGCATGCTGAGCGCCGCCAAGAAGCAGGTGGCGGCGGCCACGGCCATCGGATCCAGCCTGGCGTCGAACGCGCCGGTATACCAGGAACAACCGCAACTGCATTACGTGATCACGGCCCGCATCTTCGGGCCGCGCGGCGGCAACGTGGTGACGCAGGCCGTTGTCATGATGGGGCCATAAGGCTCGCACGCACTGTTTTTTTGAAGGTAAACACCATGAACCTCCCGCTGACTACCTTGTTGCGCCGCGTGGCGCTGGGCCTGACCGCGTCACTGGCGATGTCACTGGCCGCACCGCTGGCGCTGGCCGGCCAGACCCAGATTGCGCAGGTGCCGCTGTTGAACATTACCGGCACCGGCACCGTGAAGCCGAACTTGATGCTGCTGTTCGATAATTCCGGCTCAATGGACCAGACCTACACGCCGGACAATGTCAACGACAATATCTGCCGCGGCGGCGCCACGCTGGCCAGTGCGCGGGTGGCGTGCGCGGTCGGCCATCCACCGTTCATGAGTTCGGATTTCAACAAGCAGTATTACAACCCGGCGATCCGCTATGCGGTGCCGATCAAGTCCGACGGCACTTTTTATCCGGAGCAGACCTCGGCCGCCACCGCCGGCTGGACCAATGTCAGCGGCGACGGCTTCGGCGCCCACAAGGCCGACCTGAGCGGCTCGACCTCCAGCGGCACGGCGAATGCGATCAACCTGATCAGCAATTTCCCGGACCTGAAGTGGTGCGACCCGAACAACACCAGCAACTGCGGCACCAATAGCGCCACCTACACCTATCCGGACAGCCTGTACACCAAGCCGGTCAGCATTGCTACGGGGCCGTATTACTACACCATCGGCGTGGCCGAGTATTGCACCGATGCTAGCATGACGTCGTGCAAATCGACCTCGGTGGGCGCCAGTGCACCGGCCGGCTACCCGATTCCGTCCAAGGTGCGCTGGTGCAGCGACACCTTGCTGATCAATTGCCAGGCCAAGCAGACCGGCACTTACGTCTATCCGCGTTACTCGACCGCCACCGGCGCCACCGCCTCGTATGGCACGATCTCGATCGGCGCGTCGAAGTCGACCGCCTCGATGACGATCAGTTCGATTGTCATCGCCGAAAGCGGCGGCAACGTGACGATCTCGAACGGCACCATCACCGCCAGCACCGGCACCAATACCGCGCTGAAACAGCAAACCGTGGCCAGTGCCGTGGCTGCCGGCATCATTGCGCGCAGCACCAGCAACCAGTATTACGCCTGCGTGCGCACGCCCAGCGGCCAGCCCAGCGTGCCGCCCTGCAGTACCTTTGGCATCAATCTGACGGCCGACAACATCGTCGCCGTGATCGCCGTGCAGTGTTCGGGCGGCAAGAGCCTGAGCACCTGCGTGACCGTGAACGACGCCTCGCGCTCCGGCTGGGGCTTTACCGTGACAAGGCCATCGGTGACGCCGACGCCGGTCAACACCGGGGTGCCACCGACGGCCTTGCTGAGCGTCTCGGGCACGGCCTCGTCGGCCGGCAACCTGAGCAACCTGAAGCTGGGCAGCAGCACCCTGATCAGCACCATGGCGGTGGCCAAGAATGCCACCGCGACGACGCTGGTATCGGCGGCGCAGGTGAAGATCGGCACGGCCGGCACCATCCGCGCCTATGTCGGCGGCAATAGCGTGACCTCGATCTGCGCGGCCCAGCCGGCCACGGTGCTGTGCCTGGTCGATACGTCGGCCACGGTGAATGGCGCGTCAGTCTCGGTCAGCAGCTATAGCGGCTATACCTTCAGTACCACGGCAGCCACCAGCAGCGCCGACAATATTCCGACCTCGGTGGCTGCCATGTCGGCCGGGGCGTCGGCGCCGAATGCCTACACCCGCGTCAACATCGTTTCCGGTCAGACCTATCCGAAAACCACCGACCGCACCGACTGCGTGGCGCAGGCCGGGGTCTGCACCTACGCCGAGGAGATGAACAACTTCGCTAACTGGTATGTGTATTACAAGAGCCGCCTGCAAATGATGAAGACCTCGGTCGGCATCGCGTTCTCGGCCATTACCGCCAATTACAAGGTGGGCTTCGTCAAGCTGTCGAATGCGGGCGCGGGCGCCGGCATCGACATGAAGCCGGCCGATTTTACCGGCGGTTCGCGCGCCACCTGGTACACCACCCTGTACAACACCACCACCTCCGGCTCGACCCCGATCCGCACGGCGATGGACAACGTGGGCCGCATGTTCGCCAACCTGACACCCTACAATTACGCGGCCGGGCAGGAGGTGGTGCAGTTCCCATGCCAGCAGAATTTCATGATCTTGACCACCGACGGCTACTGGAACGGTGGTTCCAGCGCGAATGTGAACAACAACGATAACAAGGAAGATGCGACGCGCTTCTGCACCTATGCGCGCGGCTGCGTGGATACTCGCGACCAGTCGCAGGAATCGATTTCCG